>CAZBFC010000131.1:0-2849 GCA_964491095.1 uncultured archaeon
AAGCTGTACAACGTTCTTAAGAAAGAAGGCTTTGATGTATCTCTATCAGAGGTTGAAAGCTACATAAAATACAGACAGAAGAAAAAGGAGAGGAGGGAGAGAGTAGTTACTTTACTGGACAGAACAGGCGCTCCGAAAGAAGTGGTATCTTTATTTAAAAACAAGAAAGAGCGAGATCTATTCGAAGAACTCGTATCAGAGAATGGGAGAAATAAAAGAAAAGGTAAGAGGGGAAAGAAAGGCAAAGGGAAGGGAAGAAAAGGAAAGAGTAACAGAAGAAAGAGATCGGCAAGTAGGAGGAGTTATAGTAGAGGTAGAAAGAGCACGCCAATGATTCTAAGGTGGTAGAAATGATTAAGGTTAAATTATATTTTTTACTTGATTGAAGGGAGGTGAGTAAATCATGAAGATGACAATAGTGTTTAAGATTATTGGCTTGATCTGCTTAGTGCTATTCATAATTGGAACGGTTAACGCAGTTACAATAAATTGGAGCACGGGCTTCGTTCAATTGTATGACGTTTACGGTGAAACTCCTGGAACGATAAAAGTCATTGATAAGGGTAAGATGCCTAATGGATGTGTTCTCTGGTTTGATTTCAGTCCACAGAACATAGTTTACAATGCAACGTCTGGACATTACGAAGTTATAGATTTAAGTGGAAACGGAAACAACGGAACTATCTATGGCTTGACTGGAAATGTTTTGGCAAATTCAACGGCTATAGTAGGTAACGGTTCAGTTACCGTTGATTTCCCGTATTACAATAATGTAACTCAAGCTAATTTGACAGTTTACTGGAATACTACACTATTAACTAAGCCGACATTGGTTACAGTACATTTGAATGGAAATCTATTGGGAAGTTTCATAGCTCCAAATGGAACTACTGGATCTTATACGTTTACAGGCGTTCAATCATATATCATTGTAAATTCGACGAATACGATCACATATAGCTCAAATAACTCAATTCTAATAGAGAAAACTAAATTCGATTACGATCACGATTTGACGTTAGTTCAGACAGATAAGGGATGGGCGTTAAGATTTGATGAGGTTAATGATTGCATTGTAGTGCCTGACTCACCAAGTTTAAGACCGACAACACAACTTACAGAGATAGTTTGGATAAAATTTCTTGAATCCTCAACCAAGCAATCTTCCACTTGGGTAGAGTTCCTAGGGAAATCAGGGTACTGGACTTTTACAAGCTATATAGGTGATGATAAGGTACGGTGGTTTTTTGAGAGACCAGATGGAATTAGGCATAGTGTATCAAATAGCCAGTGGAATATTGGAAAATGGGATTACGTTGCAGTAGTTTTCTCCTCAGAATTTGGTATAATTGGTTATCATTCTACAGTAGTATTCTCTACAAACGAAGGAGCAATAGGACAGCAGATAGCAGACACAACAGGTGTTGATTTTAGAATTTGGAAAGATCATTTTGTTGAAGGGTTAGTTGGTGTTGTTGAGGTATACGTTCGAGACCTTAAGTATAACGAGATTAAACTCTCAAACGACCTACTGCAAAATAATTTCAGAATTCCATGCGATTTCGGAAACGAGACCAGTATGACTATTGATTCAGTCATCTTCGATGGTACGAACTATACGATCACTGTAAACGTTTCACTTCCGAACGATGGTTATGAGCATCTGATCTATCTTCCGGTGAGCATATCGATCCCATATCCTGTCGTTGCAACGACGACAGACTCACAAGGTCACAAAGTAAACATATACGATGTAGGAACGGCCAGCTATATCACTTTCAACATCTCAATTCCAGCTAACCTTACTTTACCGGATTTTCCATTGATAGCATTCAAATATAACGGCAAATACTACATAGCCGGGAATCTAACATCCGTAGAACTCGATCCAACGATTAGCATAGTTAACATGCCGAAAGGTATCTGGTGGGGAGGAATCAGAACGAATAATACCATAACAACACATTCAATCGTCAGCTTCAGCACGAGCAACCCAATAATTCTACGCAAAATAGGCTATGCAGACAGTCTAAGTCCAGTTAATATCTCAGTTCTAAAATATGGACGTGAAATTAAATTCGAGGCGGAAGGTAACGGAACAGTAGATTTTACGTTCTTCGGACTTCCTAAAAACAAATTGTACAAAGTTATCAAAGATGGAAAAGTTGTTAAGCTGGCAAAGAGCGATTACAGAGGAGTCTTAACGTTCAGCTGGTCGGATTGGAGTCTACATGTATTTCTACTTACTCCTGCTGAAGTTACATACTATGCAAATACTATCGCGTTGCCAATAATTTTAGGTGTTGGAATTTGCTTTTTAATATTGGCGTTAGTGGCTGAATTAACCCCAATGCGATTTGATGATGAGATTTTCAAAAAAATAGGTATTGTGCTATTCATTCTGATTTGTATAATGGTCGCCATTACATACCAGTTATTTAATTGGGGGTGATCTTGGTGAGTGTTAGGAGAGGAAGTAAGTGTGGAAGGAAAAAAGCAAGAAATAGAAAAGCTAACTACAAAAGATATGTTTACTTAGGCAAGAGAGTACCAGATGTAGGCAGACCCGGACTTGATTCTCCTTCCGAATTCAAAGCCATCGCTAGAGCTATTGCGAGAGATGTAAAATCTGGAAGAATTGACAAGAGAACGGCTAATGGTAGATTCTTACTTCTACAAAGATTAACCAATCCGAAAAAGAACAGTAAAGTGAGGAGTTGGTCACCGAGAACGAGAGAGGAGGTCAGAAATTACATAAGAAAGATTAGAAAGGAGGTGCTCTAATTGCCTAGCGCTGATGCTATCGCTTGGGAAACAGGAGCGAACGATAATTTAAATGATTCCAAAAA
>CAZBFC010000132.1:0-7172 GCA_964491095.1 uncultured archaeon
ATCCCTTTATCTTGCAGATGAAGAGTAGCATATTCTTGTAGTTCTCGTAGCCTCCGTTGGCCCAGTACTTTACGATTCTGATGTAGTTCCTTGCATCTCTGAAAACTCCAAAGGGTAGAATTTTACCCATCGTCTCTACAATCTTCTGAATTCGATTTACCCATCTCTTTACGCTTTCTGGATCAGAATAGGACATGTTTGCCCCTTTTATTCTGCTCATCCTAAAGCTACCGAGCTTCGCAATGGAAAACAGCGAAGAACCACCGACCAAAACGACGACATCCTTATCCCTATAGTCGAGCTCCGTAAGATGCGAAGGATCTCCCCTAACGTCTATCAAAACAATATCAGCCCAATCAACATAGCTTTGGATGTTATCGACCTTATGAGGCTCGTGAGCGAATATCAGCTTGACATCTGCATAATCCTTAACATCTTCGATCGCCCTTACGAGGCTTTTATTTACTACGACCGAGATCAAAAGTATCTTCACCCTTTCAGCTTCTCCCATGCTTCCATCACCCTTTTTAATTTCCAATTTCCAACATCGTCCATCGTGTAGATCTCAATGGCTCCACCCTGAACATCTCCGACAATTTCATCCTCCAAAATTCCTTCAATTTCAGCATAAGCTTCCCTTAGCCTTTCTATCGTCTCTTCATCTGCCTTCCAGAGCCCTCTTTCATAAGCTTCGATGAGCCTCCTTGTGATCTCCTCAACTGCATAGACGTTGTTTTCCTCAAACCATCTTCTCATATCCTCATCAAGCACGTACGTCCTAGCTATTTCATCAAAAACCCATTTATCAACTAGCCCCGTCGTAGCAGACCAGCCGTACAGATGCAGGATCTTCTTCGAGAATTCGTTTGCACCCCTATAGCCATGCCTCTTCATCTCGGAGATCCAAACTGGATTGAGGAGCTTTGCCCTAACTATCCTCTCCATCTCATACTTCATCTCTCTGATCTCAGTAAAGCTAACATCCTTGGTGTCAACAACGACCATCTCCGGATCCTTACCCAACGCCCTAACTGCGTTGTAAAATCCACCGTGATGTGAGAAGTAGCAACAGCAGTTGAGTATGTCATGCTCATCGCTTACATGATTTCTCGTTACGATATCAACGTTCTTTAAATTTAAAATCAGACTTTCAAACGCTTCCCTCCCGAAACTCTTGCGAGTATAAGCATAGCCACTCCAACGAACCCAAACTTTAGCCAAATCTTCATCGTTCCGCCAGGCTGAAGATTCCACAGCATAGCTAACTCCAGCCCCATAGCTACCAGGTGGAGATCCAAAAACCCTACATAAAGCCAACTCTTCATCCTTCAGCTTACTCAAATGCTCTAGGAAGTGTTTTCTGATGTAGTTCATCTCAAGAGGCTCATCCAAACTTGCAACCTTGGCAACAGCTTCATCGATCATGTGGATGTAATTTGGCAGTGTATCTCTGACTATACCGCTAACTCTCACCACCACATCTATCCTTGGGCGTTTGAGCTCCTCAAGCGGGATTATCTCCAAACCCTTAACAGACCCGTTTACCCAGATTGGCCTTACACCCAGCAAGTATAGAATTCGGGAGATCTGTTCCCCATCGGCCTTGTATGCATCGATACTCCAAAGCAACTCTCCGATCGTTTCGGGATACCTTCCATGCTTCTCCAAATAATAATTCAAGAGCTTGTTTGTAGTCTCAACTCCGATCTTCCATGCAGAAGGCGTTGGTAGGGATGTTGGATCCACAGCAAAGAAGTTTCTACCTGTAGGTAAGATCTCAATCTTACCCCTCGTTAACGAGCCTGAAGGTGCCGGCTCAACGAACTGCCCACTCACAGCTTTAGCGAATCCTTCATACTCCTTTGTACAGCCCTTAATTTTGTTGGCAATCTCCAAAGCCTTCTTGAATGTTGAGATTACTCTCTCATCCTTAAGATCAAGCATAAACGGCACCCCCTAGGATATCGGAGATGTTTTTATCTAGGATCTCTAAGATTACTTCATCTGAATGACTACCAACCCTAAGCAGATCGTCTATAGTTTTGACTGCGATCTTATGCAGGAGCTTGAGGGTTTCGGAATTCGTCAGTCCAAGCCTATTAATTTCGTTGGGTTTTGATCTAATTTCATCGTAATCTAAGCCGAGATATTCGGCTATAACCCTCCTTATTGAGGGATATTCATGGGTATCGTTTGCCATGATCGTCGCAACGTATTCGGCAAGCTTATCCAGTCGAGGGTGTGCAAATACATGCAGTCCCATCTCTATCTGGGTGTTTCTGACTGCATCGACGTATCTATGAATTTCCTCAACCACTTTTTCCGGTTCTTTCGCTTTAATCGGAATGTTGTTCCTCCTTGCCTTTTCAATCAGATCCTTATAAATTATCTTAGCCCTTTCAAAATCTCCCAACTGCTTAGCCTTTGAATACTGAGCCAAAAGGGAATCGATCTCATCCAAGACTTCAGCCATAGCCATCGGTGGATGTATATGATCGACTACCACCGCATAGCTCCTTCTCTTCGCAATTACACCTTCCATCGGATTTGAAACGTTGTAGACGTAAACGTGAGGGACATCATCGATACTTATCTCCGGCCAGCAGTTGACTGATAATCCAACTCCCTTGCCAGGTCTAAATTCTAGGGAGCCGTGAGTTCCGAAGTGAACTATCAAATCCGCCTTAAACTTCCTAGTTATCCATCTGTAAACGGCAAGCCATTGATGCGGAGGTGGAATCTTTGGATTGTGTAAGATCTTACAAACCCTGCCATCACATCTTGCCCCAGCACAGCCGAATTTGGGCTGAGGGATCAGTACGACGTTTCCAAACGACAGGCCGGGAATCACAAATTTCCCGTTGTAGACCATCCCAGTGTTTTTGCTTAGAAACTCTTCGGGATATCCCCACTCTTCAATCATCTCTTCTCTCGCCTTCTGAGGCAATTCGTTGAACCAGCTCAGGTAAGTTTCAAGATCTACAAAATCTAATGCACCTCCCCTGGCAACGATCTCTTCAACGGAAGTCCATCTGAACTCGCTTATGGCCTTTCTTTCAAGTATGAGCCTTATCAACTCTTTGCCATTTTTAGGAGGATTTTCGACCCTGTAACCATCTTCCTTAAGCCTATTTAGAAGTCTTGCGATGCTTTCTGGAACATCCAATCCGGCACCGATTGCTACGCTAGCTTCCAATCCCTTGCACGGTGGATTTATTAGAACGATTGCAATTCTCCTTTCTTCGGGTTTCTTCCTTCTAAATTCGATCCATCTCTTTACCCTCTTTGCCAAATACCTTGCATGCTCACCATATGGCTCGAATATCTTCGCCCCATCCACCATTCTCGAACCAGCTACGTATATCGGTTCGATGAGCCCATCAACTTCCGGCATTATCACGGTCCAAACCTGTGACATGTAATCCAATCCCTGAGGATTTTCAGACCACTCCAAAATGCTTTGCGAGGAAGAAAAGCACGGCTGAATTATGGGTACGTTTAACGTTTTTAGCAATTTTTCATCACCGTGATCGATCAAAAAGAAGTAGGTTAGATTTATCACAGCATCGACTACAGGCCTTCCATCCCTCAAAAAGAACGTCTTTATCGTGTCCACCTTCGAAGGTGTATTTAGGATGGGATCTCTTAAGCCATACGTGAAGACTGGCAAAACTCCCAAACCCTCATGCTCCAAAGCCTCAACGATAGCCTCAAGCGGTTTTAGGTTATCGTAAAGCCAGTTATTTCTATGGATCAGAATTCCAACCAGTGGTCTTCTGTTGTAAGCTTTTAGATAATCTTCAAGTGAGGTGAAAAGACCCAGCCTTGGATGGAATATCGCATGCCACGGCACTTCTTCAACTTCCCCGACATCAACTTCAAAGCCCAAAGTCTTGAGAATTAGCCTGACCAGATTCCTCAAATTTTTCTCTCCGCCAACCTTAAAGAATACCGATGCCTTGTGGATGACATCCGAAGGAGCCTTATTGACATGAGAGGTCTCCTCACTTATCGAAATTACGAGTTTAACATCCTCAAGTTTCAAGTCATGAGGAAGCTCGGCAGCGTAGATGAAAACGCAGTCACTCTTCTCAACAACAGCCGAATTGATGTTCCTAGGGCTAAAGATGTGATAACAAAAGCCAAAATTTTCAGATTCTTCCTTCAAAATTTTTCGTAGTAGCGGGAGCATCTGAGAGCTATAACCGATTATAAAGGAGATCTTAATCATAATATTCATTAGCACCATTGCATATTTAAGTATTATTTTGTAGATTTCATTTTTGAGCTTAGTGTACTTTAAGTGTATTCGATGCGATCGTTGTAAAGCAAATTTAAGTAAGTTTTTATCGTTTGGTAATATTTAAATAATCAAAATCTGGCTCATGGTTATGAAAAAGCTGATATTATTCCTTTTAATAGTATCCATCATATTCGTAGGTTGCGTTCAGGAAAAACCGATCAAGCAGAATGCCAGCATCACAATCATCGACATGGCCAACAGAACTGTAACCTTAAATAAGACCCCAAAAAGGGTGATAGTTCTCACAAGCTACTGGGCTGAAGTCTTGGGAATCTTGGGAGTTGGGGATAGGGTTGTGGGAATTGGCAACTATGTATCCTATTCCGATTACGTTCCAAAAACGATCAAGGATAAGCCGAAGGTTGGGAGTGTCTTTAAAGGTGTGAATTGGGAGGAGATAGTGAGTCTAAATCCAGATTTGATCATAACAGACTGGTACGGCGGAAAGTACAAAGATAGAGAGATAATAGAAAGAGCAGAAGAACTTGGAATTCTCGTCGTCGCTTTGAGAGCTAAAACGGTCGAGGACAACATAAAATGTATCGAAATACTTGGAAAGATATTCAGAAAGGAGGAGAAGGCAAACGAACTCATAGATTTCATGAAATCCAAGCTTAATGAGGTTAAGAAGATTGCAAAGAAAGTTCCAAAGAGAAATGTTCTTGTCATCTCCGTCCCAAAGGATTCTGGAGCAATCACGGTTTATGCAAAGGGTAGCGCTTGGGGAAGCATTCCAGAGTTGGTCGGAGCCCATAACGTTGCATTTGATAAGAACTTCACAACCCCCTGGCCAAAGGTTGATCTGGAGAAGATCATAGCCTGGTGGAACCGGACAGATGTTATAATCGTTGTATCGTTCGATGATGCCAAGCTTAAAAATGCCATCGACAAGATAAAGCGCGATGAGAGGTGGAAGGCGATTAAAGCCGTTCAGGAGGGTAACGTTTACGGAATCCCGGCCGGAGGCAAGTTTGGACACTACTTAGACTGGGGACCGAGGATAATCGTCGCAGTTTACCAATTTGGATGCGCAATATATCCGAATGAATATCCAAGCTGGCAGAAGGTTGCGGATGAACTGCTTAAGTTCTATGGAGGATCCCAATGAAATTGAGACTACTTTTCTTTTTGATCTTCCCAGTGCTTTCGTTCTTCTTAAGCTTATGTGTCGGAGTATGCAAGATCCCACCGGATGTAGTTGCAGAGATAATCTTTGGCAAGTTTATCGAAGCTTTACACTTGGGAAAGTTAAATTATCCAAGATCTTATGAGGTCATAGTTATCGAGATCAGATTACCGAGGATAATCACCGCGATGCTCGTTGGTTCAGCTTTGGCAGTTTCTGGAGCAGTACTTCAGGCCATCTTCAGAAACCCTCTCGTAGATTCCTACATAGTTGGCATATCAGCCGGAGCTGCTTTTGGCGCATCTTTGGCATTTGGATTTTTGCCAGTCAGCGTAGAACTCATGGCATTTGCGTTTTCAATGCTTGCGATGTTCCTAACGTATTCGATTGCAAAGATTGGTGGTAGGGTCAGCGTTATCTCTTTAATTTTGGCTGGAATAATCATAAACGCATTTTTCTCTGCCCTAACATCCCTGCTTAAGTTTTTGATGGAACATGAGAAGTTGGCAGGAGTGGTCTACTGGCTCATGGGTAGCTTCGCGAATTCCGATTGGAACATCGTTATTCATATAGCTCCACCCACAATTACATGCTGTTTTCTGATCTATCTCATGAGATGGCATTTGAACGTCCTTTCGATGGGTGAGGAGGCCTATATTTTTGGGATGGATGTGGGAAAGATGAGACTGATTTACATTTCCATAGTATCCCTTATGACAGCCATCGCCGTAGCTTACTGTGGGATAATAGGTTGGGTCGGTCTAATAATGCCACATATCGTCAGAATGGCGTTCGGGCCGGATCATAAGGTTTTAATTCCATTGTCAATTGCGATCGGAGCGGGGTTCATGGTTCTTGCCGATGACATCGCAAGAACTTTGACAACATTTGAAATTCCGATCGGAATAGTTACAACCATTTTGGGTATTCCATTCTTTATATACTTGCTTAAAAAGACTGGCGGAAGAGAATGGAATGTTTGATAAAGCTTAAAATTTTAGATCCTACAATGAGAGGGATCATAATCGTTGGGCATGGAAGCAAGCTACCTTACTTTAGAGAGGTTGCTGAGATCCATAAAAGAAGGCTCGAAAAGACTGGTCTCTTCGATGAGGTTGAGGTGGCATTCATAATCGACAGACCCAGGCTGGATGAGGTCATCGTAAATATGAAATCCGATGTGATATACGTGGTTCCCCTCTTCATATCCCACGGACAGCACACGATGACCGACATCCCAAAGGCTTTGGGCTTCAACGGTAGGGAAGGTATGACCAACGGTAAAAGGGTTATACTCTGCGAGCCGATCGGCAGGGACATCTTCGTAACCTACGCAATACTGAATGCGGTATTTGGATTTCATTCCAACTTGCTGAAGTGATCTTTAGCCTTTTTCAACACAATCCTTGCATCCTCAAGTGTCCTCTCGGCAACCTCCTCGGTTACTCTCCTCAGGTATCCGCCATCGATTTCAGCTTTGATGTCCAAGGCTCGATAGAGCTTGGCACAGTCATCGTTTGTGAAATTGAAATCCTCCCTGTTTATACATAGAATGTGAACGGCATCTTCATACGTTTTCGGATTGATATCAATACTCAAAACGAGTGCCCTCGCTATGTGAAACATCGCGTAGCATGCTGAAACGCAACAACGTTCAAACTCCCCAGCTTTTAGAGATTCCTCAGCTTCAGCAATTAACCTCTTAGCTTCCTCCATTCTCAATGCTATCTCTCCCTTCATCTT
>CAZBFC010000133.1:0-3623 GCA_964491095.1 uncultured archaeon
GGCTGCGGGAGCAGAAACCTTGAGAGGCTTGAACTTTCTGGCAAAGGTAAAATCGTCAGCTACACCGTAACGTACGTTGCCCCTTTGGGCTACGATAAGGAGGTTCCATACATCGTTGCGATAGTTGAGCTCGATGAAGGGCCTTGGATAATTGGAAGGCTCGACGTCGATGCGGAAATGGCCGACAAAGAAGATCTGATTGGGAGAAGAGTTGAAGTCTTTGGCAAGGAGTTTCCGACTGAACAGTTTTATCCGGATAAGCAGAGGAGAGTCGTTCCGATGTTTAAACTGATCGAATGACTTTTATACTTTTTAATCTGACAAATGTTATGGACGAGGATTTCTGCCCCTCGTGCAACATAAGAGTTCCCATCAGAATGGTAAAGGTTCTTGCGCTTTTCATGGAAAAATTTAGACTTAACGGATTTGAAATAACGTTCGATGGTCTCCTAGCTTTCGTTCAACTCTTTACGGAGCACTTCGGCGAGGTGAACGATGACGATGTCGATGAGCTCTGTTACTTCGTCGAAAAGAACTTCAACGTTAGAGTTATAGATGTCGAGCACGTTAAAGCGTACTTTGCAGGATTTGAATGATCATTGCTGGCCATAATCGTTCATGATAAATGCATCACGGAGAATTGAGTTAGTTGCAGATCGGTTACAATCTAAACCTCGACACCCAAAAATATCCCGTCGTTATCTCTGACTATCTGAAATCTGACGTAATCTCCAACATCCTTATTCGTGATCACTGTCACTACCCTATTCTTAACTACGACTATCTTCTCCCCCCTGATTCTACCATCAGCGACGATCCTTGCCTTAAAAACGTCTCCCTTCTTTATCGGATGAGGAATGCGGGGTCTCTTTTCGATTCCAAAATCTTCAGGTCTAAGGATCAGCTTAACTCCGTACTCCTCCTCAAGCTTTCTGAGTCTCTCGTAGAACTCTCTAAACGACATAACATCGACCTTCGGCTTCCTACCGTACTTGTACGGTATGTACTTCTGAATACCCAAGGGGGGCCACCTCTTGCCAGCCCCTATCTCCAGAGCAAATTCGATCAACTTCTCTATATCCTCATCGTTAACTCCGGGAAGCCAGACCGGAGCTATCAACAGATCCATCTTACTTTCGGCGATCATCTTGGCTATCTCGATGACTCTCTTCAGAGGGTACTTACATCCGTATATGAACTCCGCCTTCCTCTCATCCAGCGTGCTTAAGGAGAGGTTTATCCTGTCCATGTACTTCTCGAACACATCGATCTTCTCTTCATTCAGCAAAATTCCATTGGTCTGTATCGAAATTACACTCACTTCCTTTGTCCTTCTCAATCCCTCAAGTAGTTCCTCCATGTAAGGATAGAGCAGAGGTTCTCCCTGCCCATCTATATGCGCCTCGACTCCATCTCCCTTGAATTCGGCGATCTTTCTGAACTCTTCGATTAGATATTCGGGCTCGACTATGTAATCCGTCACACGGGTTCTGCTCTTCCTACCTTCATCTACACTGCAGAATATGCAGTTCAGGTTACAGCCAGTTATCGGCCTGACTTGGATGAGGTTCGTTCCTCTATCGATTAATCCAAAAGCGGCATGCCCAAGCAGTGGAATCCCACTTTCTTTTGTGATATAAACGAGATTCCTCTTCGTAACGTGATGCAGGATCCTCTTCGGCTCGGCGTAGGAGATTATGTACTCCTTAGGATACTTCTTCGCAAGCTTGAAGTAGTGACTTTTGGGAATCCTAACCTCTATCAGATTCCTGATCAGAAAGACCTTCTCATCTTTGGTCTCAAACTCCTTCAGGATCATAGTTTCATCTTCATCAGAACCTCTAAACCTGCAGGAGAAAGACTGAACTCGCCCTCCTCCTCGGCTATAAAACCATCCCTCTTTAGCTCCTCTATGATACCTTTGAGCATGATCTCAGGTATCCTCGTGAACTTCGCTATGGTCTTTGAATCCGCCTTCTTCCTCTTCTTCAGCAATTCGAGTATCTTGACCTTTGTCGGATTCGACGTTATCAGGCCGACATCTCTCATAGTTGATGGTCGAACTCGGAGGATTAAAACGCTTGTGAGCTTAATTCAATTTATGTAAAAAATTAGATTTACAATCTGCAAAGACTTAATAGCAGATCGATAAAATTCTGGACAATGAAAGTCGGAGGGATAAACAGCGTTGCTGAAGCTCTGAAGTCTGGAAAGGTGAACAAGATCTACATAGACAAGGATACGAAGAATCCAAGGATTAAGCAACTTGAGGCCTTGGCAAGGAAGAAGGGAATTCCAATATCCTATGTACCTCGCTCCGCTTTGCCGAAGGAATCTCAAGGCATAGCAGCGGACATATCACCGATAAAGTACGTGGAATTGGACTATTTGATCGACAAATGTCTTAGACAAGGTTCTTTCCTGCTGTTTTTAGATTCTGTCGAAGATCCGAACAATTTAGGAGCTGTATTAAGATCTGCAGAGTTCTTCGGTTGTTCTGGGGTTGTAATTCCGAAAAGGAGGGCTGTACAGGTTACAGATACTGTTGTCAGGGTTTCGGCTGGAGCTGCTCTGCATCTGGACATAGCGAGGGTCGAAAACCTTGCAAACGCCTTGAAGAAGCTTAAGAAGTTTGGAATAACGATAGTTGGTGCGGATTTGGATGGTGAGGATATAGACAACGTCGATATGTCCCCACCTCTTGCCATAGTTATCGGCGGGGAAGACAGAGGAATCTCCAGACCGGTAAAGAAGCAGTGCGATTTCATAGCTAAGATTCCTGGAAAGGGGAAAATAGAAAGTCTGAACTTATCTGTTGCTGCCGGCATAATGATGTTCGAATTTAACAGAAGGCTTAAGGCTGGAGAGGTGATTAAATGAAAGGAGAGATCTTAGCCTTGCTAGCTGCTCTGCTTTGGGGAATCGCTCCGATATTTGACAAGATCGTGGTTTCATCTGGTGTTTCGCCTTACACGGCAAATCTTATCAGAGCATTTGGAGCAATTGCATTTTTGACTTTAGCCGTTCTATGGCTTAGACAGTTCGATCTCTCAGCTTATACGGGTAAAAATCTCATATATCTGCTTACTGCAGGAGCTTTGGGTGGTGGACTGGCCATGATCCTATATTACATAGCTTTGAAGTTCACCCAAGCGTCGAAGGTCGTTCCTTTAACTTCGATCTACCCACTGTTTACGGTTATATTCTCCGCTATTGCCTTGGGTGAGAACATAAGCCCAAAGGTTGTGGTTGGAACAATTTTGATAATATTGGGCGTTATGTTGGTCTGTGGTGAAGGTTGATGGATGAAAACTGTATACAGTTTTCACAGCAAAGGATTTCAATTAGTGCTATGGCATGTCTATACCCTTTTCAGAGAAAATGAGATTGACAATGGATAACCAACTCATATAGATGAATCTTTCAGCAGATCGACTGTAGCGAAAAGTGAAAGATCAGTTTAATTTCTTGAGAAGACATCAAAGCAATTGGTCTAAATCAATCATTTATGGAGGTTAAGGCAACTGCCTTACGAATCGCTCATAGCCTCTATCGAACGAATATATTTCGTTAATTCCCAAATTTCTCATTACCTTAAGCGTTAAACATTCGTTTGCGTCCAA
>CAZBFC010000134.1:0-3004 GCA_964491095.1 uncultured archaeon
TGCAGCTGCTCCAATACCGCTCTCACCAGCACCAGCACCAATGCCAGCCAATCCTACAGCAAGCCCAGCTCCAATCGCAGCACATCCCTTAACAAACGCTACATCACTTATCAAAGCTTCCGCCATACTATATCACCTCCCTCACTCTAAAAACTTCTTAATTCTTCCAAACGGCTTATACAATCTACCACCACCTTCGAAGAACTTCGTGAAGAACTCAACGTAGTGCAATCTCAAGGACTGCAAACCTGGATCCAGTATACCAAGTATAAGGTTTATCGTATGACCCAGTATTAGTATTATGATACCCAACGGTAGTATGGCCATCCCTGGCGGCAATGCTATCTTTAGTCCTAAGTAGTTGAACACGAATGCAAAGTAAACCGATGAAAGACCAATAGCCAGCAATCGAGCGTAGCTAAGTATCTGACCGAACCATGTCAATAGCTCTACTGCCATCACTACACCCATCGCTCCCATCTTAGGTATCTCAGCCTTCAGGAATATTATGAACCATATTATTATCAATGGCAAAGCTATGACGTAGAAGATGTTTACTCCAGCTTGCCATCCCTTAACCATTCCTGGAATTGGCAATGGAACGTTTCTTCCCTCCTCGACAGTGTAGCTACCAAGGACATAAAGGTTGTCCGGTAGTATCTTCCCGAATCCTTCTGGCGGTGGCGTTGTGAAGATTCCCAGGTTGTAAGCAAAGCCAAAGATTATGAACGCCAATCCCAGAACACCGATGAACCAACAACCCTTTTCAAGAATTGCCTCCTTGACACCATGCTCAACGGCAACGTTTCTGAAGCCCAAAGCGAAACCCCAGAGGAGCTTGAACATACCGATGACAAGTGTCACGAAGAGCAAAGCTTTAACACCAAACTCCTCTATTCTATCGAAGATCGGATGGTGATGGTTGAACGCATACAGTTGATACAGTATGCCACCTAGGAAGTGTACCTGTGTTGGTTCATATTCCCCTACTACAAATGGCCCAAAGCATTCACCGTATATGAATCCGAAGATTATGGATGAGATTCCAGAATATAGGGCCACATTGAGTAACTTCTGCCAACCTTCGGTTTTGAATATCCTCTTAAGATATAATGCTGTGATTGTGATCAAAGCACCGTAACCGATGTCACCAAGCATCATTCCAAAGAACAGTGGGAAGAATATCGCCATTATCGCTGTAGGATCGATTTCATGATACTTTGGAATTGCAAATGTCGTTGATAGAACTTCAAAGTCCCTAACGTACGGTGGATTCTTGAGTAACGTCGGTGGATCAAATTCCTCTTTCCTTTCATCGAGTTTTTCAACGGTCACTCTTCCGTTCGTTTCTGATTCTACTGCAGACTTAAACTCATCGAACTTCTTAGCGGGAATGTATCCCACTATTACAAACGCGTACTTTGAAACCAGAGATCTTAACGGTAATTCAGACTTCTCTAATTCCATGCTTAGATATTCCTCTATGGCCAACATCAATTCGGCTTCCTTTGATTTAAGTTCCTCAATCTCTGATTCGAGTCTCTTTATTTCATCTTGCAGACTCGACATTTCAGATTTAATTTCGCTAATTCTCGTATCATAGTCCTCTATATCTGGAACGGTAACTTCTCTGAATCCTACTTCCTGTAAGACTCTGAACACATCTTCAGCATGTTCGATCCTTACGAAGACAGCTACAACGTATTCCTTACCATAGTCCTTTAGAAATATCTCAAAGTCTGATGTTATGCTCTGAATTTTCGGTGTAGGATCAGCCTTCACAAATCCGACAAATACTCTAATCGTTCTATAGTCTCTGAGCAGCCTTGGAGGAATTCCCAAAGTCTTTAAAGGTTCGATAACTTTGAGTTCATCTTCAAGAGCTTTAAGTCTTTCTTGTAGCTCCTTGATTTTATCTATCCTCGCTCCAATTTCTGTTCTGTATTCTTCAAGTTTTCTGTCAAGTTCAGCCTTGATTTCCTCCTCCCTGTACTTCCTCTTTGGTATGAACTTTTCGGGATCTAATTTAAGATAAGATAGAATACTTCTAAGCTGAACTAGACTCCTCGAAATCACTGAAGCCTTTTCAAAGGGTTCTCCAAGTTTAAAGTACTCATCTTCGACAGGATCCTCTATATGAATCAAATTGAGACGGTACAGTATTTCAGATACCGATTCAAATAGATCTCTAGGCCCCACTATGGAAACCTTAACCATTCTTTCCGGCTTAAGCATATTCGATCATCCCTATAAATTCTTTATATAAAAACTCAATAGCACTTTGCAAGTTAGCCTTACCTTTCGATTCAATCTCAGAAATTTCCTTACTTAAGGAGTTTTTAATTTCCTGTTTCTCTTTTTCAATTTCAGCCTTAGCCTTTTCAAGTATTTCAGCTTTTATCTTCTCAGCTTCCTTTTCGGCATCTTCGATAATCTGTTTCGCTTTTATTTTGGCTTCATTGATAATATTTCTCTTCTCCTCCTCTGCCTTTTTAATGTCCTCCTCAACCTTTTTTTCAGCTTCCTTAATTTTTTCAAGAATCTCTGTTCTTTCCATGTTTACCACCTTTGATTTTATTGCTGTTAATAATAATCGACAATGCAACCACTACAAAATATTTAAAATTTGCTATTTTTGTTATTTCAACGATTTAAAATTTTAGAAGCCTTAATCTAACCACCGCTCACTGGCGGAAGGATCGCAACAGTATCGTTATCATTTAACTTCATGTTTAAATCGGAGATACGCTTAAGGTTAACGAATATTTGAACATAACCTTCTTTCGATATAAATTGCCTTAACTCGGGATAATTTTCAGATAACTTTTTTAGTAGCTCAACTACAGTTCTAGCTTCAATTTCAATCTCACTCTTTCCTACAATCTCTCTAAAATTGGCGAAAAGTTTAATCTTAACCATCATTTGAGTTTCACGTTCACCGATGTTCTTTAAGATTATGTTACATTTGGTTTATTATAAGTAATATATAATAATAAATTAATTT
>CAZBFC010000135.1:0-3746 GCA_964491095.1 uncultured archaeon
ACAAGTTCGCATCCTGCTGGGCTGAAATGAAGATTTTGAGCAAGATCTCAGCAGAAGCGACTTTTGTCGATAAACCTATAGCAGAGGGTATGAAGAAGGCTACCGAGCTTTATACGACAAGAAGGTTGATGGGCAAGTCGTTCGTAATGGAGTGGGGATTGGTATGATCGAAATAAACAATGATAGGATAGAGGGAACAATACTGTTTGCAATCATAGTTGCTTTTGGTATCATCGTGGCAAAATTGGTCAGCATGAACGTTAGGAGGTCTTTAGCTGAGAAGATTCCAGTAAATGAGCTAAATTTAATTTTAAAAGTTGTGAATTTCAGTATCATAGCAATTTTTGCCTTAATAGCTTTACCGTTTCTGGGAGTTGATATATCGGGCTTGATAGCTGCAGGAGGATTTGCTGGGCTAGTTGTGGGTTTTGCTAGCAGAAGCGTAGTTGCTAATTTGGTTTCTGGGATATTTCTAATAGCTGAGAGACCGATAAAAATTGGAGATCAGATTAAGGTTGGAGATGTCGCGGGTTTTGTAGAAGACATACACATACTCTCAACGATCATAAGAACGTACGATGGTCTTTTCGTTAGAATTCCAAACGAAAAGCTGTTTACATCAAACATTATAAACCTAGTTGTAAATCCGGTTAGAAGGCTTGAGTATGTCGTAGGAATTAGCTACAGAGACGATGCAGAAAAAGCGATTGAAATAATAAGGAGGGTCGTCGAAGATCACCCCTTCGCTTTAAAAAATCCCGAACCAACGATATTCGTCGATGAACTGGGGGAGAGTAGCGTTAATATAGTCGTAAGGGTTTGGTGTCCTTCGTCAGTATGGTTCGATGTTAAGACCGAACTACTTTGGAAGATAAAAGTCGAACTCGAAAAAGCCGGAATAGAGATTCCATACCCACAGAGGGTTGTCTGGCTTAGGAGGGATAGAGATGAGCCTGGAAAAGATGTTCCTACATGAAAAGACCGTTGAGATTATGCTTAAGATACTGGAAGCTGAGGAAAACGGTAAAAACGTTTATCCTCTTATAATTTCGAAGGAGATCGGTTCTCCCTACAGCTACATCTCGAAGGTTCTAAGTGAATTTGAAAAGAATGCCTTAATTGAGAGTGAGGTCAAGGGGAGAATAAGGATAGTCAGATTCACGGAGGATGGTAGAAAGATCGCAGAGTTGTTAAGAAAGCTCAGAGATGAACTCAGAAAGGATTTTGTTGCAAGAAAGAAACTCTCTATTTTGAAGGAGATAGTCAACAACGTTAAAAACGATGGAAACGTTTTTAGAGTTTTGGCTCCAGTCATTGCAGAACTTGAGGAGTTGAAGAACTCAAACGATGTTGAGGTTGTTGAGGAGGCCAAAAACTTGGAAAAGGTGATAGATCGTATTTTGGGTGATAGGTATGGATGATCTGCTCAAGATCGTTGAAAGCTTTAGGGATGACATGGTAAAGGTTATGTGTGATCTAATTGAGATCAAGGCTATTAGCCCAGATGTTGGTGGAGAAGGAGAATTTGATAAAGCTGAATATCTGATGAAGTTGCTTAAGGACTTTGACGTTGAGAGATATGATGCTAAGGATGAAAGGGCCAAGGGAGGAGTAAGACCAAATATAGTAGCTAAAATAGAGGGAGAAAGCGATAGAACCGTTTGGATTGTCTCACACATGGATGTCGTGCCCGAAGGAGATATCTCACTTTGGCAAACTCCTCCATTTAAGGCTGTAATTAAGGATGGGAAGATATATGGAAGGGGTGCTGAAGATAACAATCAAGCGATAGTCAGCTCGCTTTTCGCTGGAAAGGCCATACTGGAGTACGGAAAAACGCCAAAGCTTAGCTTTGGATTGGTCTTCGTTTCGGATGAGGAAACGGGAAGTAAGTTTGGAATTCAACATCTACTGAAGCAGAACGTGTTTAAGAAGGACGATCTGATTATCGTTCCAGATGCAGGAAGTGAGAAAGGGGACGAGATCGAAATAGCTGAGAAGAGCATATTGTGGCTTAGATTTAAGGTACACGGGATTCAGTCGCATGCGAGTACTCCGAAGTTGAATGCCTGCAGAAGGGCTATGAAGTTCCTGCTTGAGCTAGATGAAGAGCTGCATAAGAGGTTTAACGCTAAAAATGAACTATTTAATCCACCCTACTCCACATTTGAGCCGACTAAAAGAGAGAAGAACGTCGATAACGTCAATACAATTCCTGGTTTGGATGTAAGTTATATGGACTGCAGAATACTGCCCGAATACGATGTCGATGATGTTCTTAAGGTTGTTGAAGAGATTAAAAGAAAGTATGAAGAAAGAGATGGAAAACCCATAGAGGTAGAGATCGTACAGAAGGAAAGCTCTCCACCGACTCCAGAGAACAGTGAGGTAGTTCTAAAGCTTAAGAAGGCCATAAAGATCGCCAGAGATATAGATGCAAAGGTGGTGGGAATCGGTGGAAACACATGTGCAGCTTTCTTCAGGAAGGCTGGATTCCATACTGCAGTTTGGGGTACTTTTGTTGGTAACGCACACAAGCCGAACGAATACTGCTTGATCGAGAACATTGTGAACGATGCAAAGGTGTTTGCGATTCTACCTTTCGTTGAATAAAATAATTTTTAATATTCTTATAGTTAATCGCATAATACTTACATAATTATAAATTTTTATTAAGAAAAAAATAACATAACTAACCAAGCTCATAGATCTCCAAGTCCTCATATATTGGGCCGGAAGATGTCAAGGTGCTCTTCTTAAGTTTAAACTCTTTAACATCCATCCAGCCGAAATCCTCGTTCATGTAAGGTTCCAAAGCCTGTAAAAGCTTCCTTTTATCTTCACCGGCGATCTTTTTAACTCTGGCAATCGTTGCATGAGCAACGAATTCCTTATCCCTCTTAAATCCGAGCTTCTTCATTGAGTTTCCGACTAAATCCGCAAGCTTTGATATCTCCTCTTTGCCCTCCTCAACTCCAACCCATATAACCCTAACCTGCCCAGCAGATGGGAAGAAACCGATACCCTTGAGATGGAGCCTGAAAGGTTCAGCCTTAACCTCTCTGAGCTTTTCCTTAACTACCTCCACCCTTCTGTCTGGAACCTCCCCCAGAAACATCAGAGTTATGTGCAGATTCTCCCTCTCAACGGGTTTAACTCCCTTAAATTTGCCGACAAGCTGACATAGTTCATTCAACCTCTCCCTAAGCTCTTCGCTCATATCCACGGCAACGAACAGCCTCATAGCCTGAGATCGTTTGTTGCTTTAAATCTATTTTGCGACACAAACATTTATTAACTCAAGTTAAAACGCTTAAGAGATGGCATCGTCAATGTACGCTTACATTAGAGAAGCTTGGAAGAGACCTTGGGAAGGTTACGTTGGTCAGCTGATGTGGGAAAGGTTACAGAAATGGCGAAGGGAGCCAGCTGTAGTCAGAATCGAGAGACCTACCCGGCTTGATAGGGCAAGAGCCCTCGGCTATAAGGCAAAGCAGGGGATCATAGTTGTCAGGGTAAGAGTCAGAAGAGGTGGAAGAAGGGCAACAAGGCCAAACAAGGGTAGAAAGACAAAGAACCTCATGGTAAACAGAAAGACTCCAAAGAAGAACCTCCAGTGGATAGCAGAGGAGAGAGCTGCAAGGAAGTATCCGAACATGGAAGTTCTAAATTCTTACTGGGTTGGAGAGGACGGTAGATACAAGTGGTTCGAGGTGATCTTGGTTGACAGGGATCACCCGGCGATA
>CAZBFC010000136.1:0-3604 GCA_964491095.1 uncultured archaeon
AGCTTTAGCATACTTAACCCTCGATGGTCTTCACGATTACCCTCCTCGTCCTTGGCCCATCCAACTCGACGAACATTATTCTCTGCCAAGTTCCTAAATCGAGCTTTCCGTTCGTAATCGGGACGACAATGCTGTTTCCAAGGAATATCGCTCTAAGATGAGCATCTGCATTGTTATCGATCATGTCGTGCATATATCCAGCACCTCTTGGGATCAGTCTGTCCAGTACGAACACTATATCTTCCTTCAGTCCCGATTCGTTTTCGTTTATTATCACCGCCGTGGTTGTGTGTTGTGTGTAAACCACGGCTATTCCATTCTTGACTCCAGATTTTTCAACTTCCTTTTGAACCTCCGATGTGATATCGATGACCTCAACCCTCTTGCTAGTCCTGATTTCGATCATGACATCTGATCAAACTGTAAGAATTTTAATTGTTTCCAAGCTCAATTTTAATAATCTTTAAAATTAATTTTTACTATTAAAATTTAATTTTTCCTTTAATTATATTAAATCTACTAAATTATAATTCTGTCAGTTTTTTAATCAGTGACTCTATATCATCAGCATCGTAATGCATAGATTTCTTTATTTTACGCAATCTTTTCTTTTTTCGTCTTTTTTCAAATAAATTTTGGATAAATCTGAGCATATCCCAGCAATTCCCAAGTAAAATAAGAAACCTTCGATTTTTGGCTTACGAAGAAACGTTTTTTATTTTGACATCAACTTCAATCCTATGGATATCGAACACATACTAAATAAACTTTTAACGGAGGATGGAAGGAGGAGGGCAATCTGGATTCTTCTGAATTCAGGAATGTTAACAAATTCTGATGTGAAGCCTAAGGAGCCAGTAATAGAGGATAACGATCTTTCCGAAATGGAGTTAAACATTTTCGACACGATAGAATCTCTGCTGTTCATGGATGAATACGATCAGGCTTACACCCTTGCAGTTAAAGCAATTCGAGATCTAATGCAGGTTGGAAAATTCAAGAGTGCCCTATACGTTTGCCAGATGATAGGTGACGAGATTCTGAGGAGGGAAATCCTTAGTAAGGGCTTGAAATATTACGAAAGTAGGGGTGACTTTAAGAAGGCTATGGACTTTGCGATGGCTTTGGGCGATATTGAAAGACATAAGATATACAAATATCTATATGAATTATATTGTAGAATAATAAAATAAAAATTATAATCCATGATGTAGTATTTTTATTATTTCTTCTGGCAGATTTTCCTCCCTTATCTTCCTTTCTACTTCACCTCTATCAAATTCGAAATCGTAGAACGAAACGTCCAAACTTCTCGTATCTATCAAAGCAAATGTGGGACTTTCTCCTTTTCTGTAGAAACCGCAAACCCCCGGACAGACTACTTTGCCATAGGAGGTTTCAGCTACGAACGGTTCGTATCCACCGACTATGAGCATCTCGTACTTCTTCAGCGGTGCCAGAAATTGCTCGTAGTACGTTGAAGGTTGATTCGGTAAGACCTCACCGTTTATGGGATCGAATGGACTTCCAAACGTGAATAGAAACTCATTTTCACCGAACTTCTCGGCTAGAAATCCTGGAACTTCATTTCTTATCCAACTCCTACCCTCCTTCCCAAGCTTTTCCCTGTTCCATTCGACTATAAATCTGTCGAATTCTGGGATCTCATTCTTCTCCTCATCGCTCAAGTCCCTCCACCTTGCAATTAGGTGATCTATCCTACCTCTTGTAACTACGATTCTATTGCGAACTATGGCTTCGTGTACCTCCTTCGGATATGGCATGTAACCGAAGACTCCCAAGATATATATGCCCTTGATGTCCTTACCCTCGTCTTTGAGCTTTTCTACCTCCTCAAGCAGACTGTTCAGTGCAATTAAATTTCCATGCAAGTTTGATGCTACCACGATCATCACATCACCTCTGCTCAATCGATAAGGGTGATTTATAAATATTTTCAGAAAAGCTTTAAATTTAATAATCTCCAAATTATTAGAGATGATAGAGCTTTTATTCGGTCTAACGTTCGTGGTAATGCTGATATTTCTGCTAAGCATATTCATGTGGCTGAGTCTTAAAGGTGTAGGGAGGGATAGAAAGTTTTTGGACGTTTTCTTGGTTAACATCATTGCGGTCGTATTTTGCGGTGTGATATACTGGATAATGAATTTGGTTCCCACGTATGCAATGTTTGCATCGATTGCAACAGGTCTCTTTTATATAATTCTAATAAGATCGGCCCTAAGCATTAGACTTTACGAAACTCTTCTAGTGATATTCTTCTCTGCCTTCGCATCGTCGTTGGTTCTATTTGGAATAGCCCACCTGACTAAACTTGAGTTGTTTGAGGATTGGGCCTATCAACTGCTTAGACTTGAGATCGCCGCAGATCTTATCGAGTACATAATGAAAAACTATCACCTAATAATAGCACAATTTGAAAAGCTTATGAGGATCAGTATATGAGCCTCTGGACGGGAACTATCAGAATATCCCTTGCACCAACCTTCTTGAGCTTTTCCAAAACTTCAAACAATCTATCTTCATGAACTACCACATGCACGGCCAACATATCCTCATCCGATTCAACCCTCATAACGGTTGGACCCTTCAAACCCGGAACTATCCTCTTCACGTCATCCAAGGCCTTAGCAGGAACATTCATCATCAGATACATCATACCCCTCGCATTCAAAACACCCTGAATCGAAGTCACCAAAGCCTTAACTTCAAAGCTATCCTTGTGTTCCTTATTTACAATCAGAACGGCTTCAGTTTCAAGAACATCCTCGATAACCCTCAAGTTGTTGATCCTTAACGTCGTGCCCGTAGAAGTTAGATCCATGATGGCATCCGCAATTCCTATTTGGGGGGCGTTTTCGCAAGCACCTGAAACTTCAACTATCTTGACGTTGATCCCCTTCTCTTCAAAAAACCTCTCGGCAATTCTTCTAAATTCGGTGGCTACTCTTTTTCCTTCCAAATCTTCAACCGTTTTTATATTCGATTCAGCCGGAACTGCGATCACAAGTTTGGCTTTTCCAAATCCCAGCTTGAGCAAAACCTCCACATCAACCCCAGATTCGACAACCATATCGTATCCGGTTATCCCAGCCTGGGCCGCGTTCATGTAAACGTATTCTGGAATATCCCTTGCCCTCGCAAATAGGATGCTTATGTTTGGATTGTTTGTGGAAACTACGAGCTTTCTCTCCTCAAGCTCCGGTTTTATCCCAGCCTGCTTAAGCAAATCCAAGGCTGGCTGGCTTAGTCTTCCCTTGTTTGGAATCGCTATGATCATGCGAGCATCCTCCTGACCTTTTCAAACAATCCCTCGGGACTCTTTAAAATTATTATTATCAGTAGAATATATAAAAATATTTCATCCGAAATGTTCAACGACAGAGCTTGAACTATCTGAACGAATATGTAATTCTTGGCAAGATAGATCAAAAATGCTCCGACTATCGGCCCGTATATTGTCCCTAGGCCTCCTATAACGGCTGCAAGTATTATCATCAACATGAGTGGTATGTCGAAAAGGTCTGGCCCAACAGTAATCCTGTAATGAACCATCACGGCTCCGGCCAATCCAGCAAAGAAC
>CAZBFC010000137.1:0-1753 GCA_964491095.1 uncultured archaeon
GAAGCTTTCGAGCATGGACGTTGGGAAGCTGAAGCTTAAGATTAGACCGCTCGAGATGGAGGATTTTGAAGAGGCATTCAGAAGGGTAAAAAGCCCAATAACTAAGGAGAAGATAAAGAGATATGAGAGGTGGGCGGAGGAGTTTGGATAGCTACCACAGCATCTCATCATTCTTCCTTAATCTTGTTAAAGTCAGCAAAGACGTGCTTAAAAAAGCGGAGAAGTTACTATCGACAAACAAGTGGAAACTAATTGAATTCATCCAAAGAAGTGCAGAAAGCCAGAGATTATTCTTAAGGATTCGGGCAGTTTTTCCATTGATTTCGGTGCCAAACAGGGAAAACTTCCAAAAATTTCTGAAGAAACTGCAAAGCTCCCGCATAGCAGTAATCGAATCGACCAGAAGGCGAAACTCATAAATAAATTTTTGCCGTATTTCTACTTTAGGTGGTGCTCCGTGGACGCCGGACTTTTGGATAAGCTCACCGAATCGCTGAGGAAGGTTGAATGGAGGGTGGATTTAAAAAAGTATCAAATAAATGGGGAGAAGTGGGAGATCAAGCATATACGAAAATTGTTTTTCTTTCTGATTATTGTTTGGTTTTTAATTTATATCCCCCCACTAAACGTTGCCATTGGTGGAACTACAAAACTTGAAGTCCATGCTGATATCCAACCTAAGGTATTAGAGCCGGGAGACGCTGCTACTTTAACCGTTACTGTTAAGGAAATAGGGGATGATGATGCCATTAACGTAGTGGTAACTCCAATAGTAACTGGCCATAGTAATATAGTTATATCCCCAAATTCTGCACCTGTCTCTAAAATTCCAGAGGGGGGAGAAAAAACCTTTGAATTCAAAATTGTTGTTCCAAATAATGAACAGAGTGGTTCTAAGTCTATCAAGATTAAGGTGGAATATACTGATCCTGGTGTCTTTAGTGACAAAAGAAATTCCATGACAGAGTATGTCAGCTTTACTGTTAGGAGGCCAACAAACTATTACAATACATCACCAAGCTCAGACATATCTTTTATACTTATCACGATACTTGCAATTGGAATCATAGCTGGAGTGGGATTATATCTCAAAAGAAACGGAAATAAAGATAAGAAACAATCCAAATCCTATGAACAAGAGGGCTCACCCTCTAAAGCAAAAGATATTTTTCCATCAAAGCTCGCTGAGTTCTACACCGACGTTGAATACATAGGCAAGGGCGGCTTTGCAAGAGTGTTTAAAGCCAAACGCAAGAAGGACGGTAAAGTCGTTGCCGTAAAAATCCCGATAAGCCTCGACCCCGCAACTGGGAAATCCTTCCTCAGGGAGATTGAAAACTGGACTAAGCTCAGGCATCCGAACATCGTCAGGGTTTACGACTACAACATCCTCCCAATTCCATTCTTTGAGATGGAGTACTGCGAAAGCTCGCTTGAAAAACTCTCAAAGCCTATGGATGTTAGAGATGCGGCTTTGCTCATCTTCAACGCCGCTGAAGGTTTAAAATACGCCCACTCAAAGGACATAATTCACAGAGATTTGAAGCCTTCAAACATTCTCATCAAGAACGGCATCCCAAAAATTTCGGACTGGGGTTTGAGCAAGGTCGTAACAGAAAGCCGCTCCACAACCACAACATCTTTTACCCCGCTTTACGCCGCCCCGGAACAGCTGAGTAAAGCGAAATTCGGCAGAACCGATGAGAGAACCGACATCTGGCAGTTAGGCGTTATCTTCTATGAGCTTGTAACC
>CAZBFC010000138.1:0-1569 GCA_964491095.1 uncultured archaeon
CATATCAATCCTCCCAAGAACTCAAATATGTTCCTTAGGAAATCGAAGATAGAAAACAACTTTTTCTTTTCCACCTTAGGCTGCGTGACGTTTACACTTATCTCCTTGGTTGCCGATTTCATGAACTTGTATATAACCTTCCCATGGCAGAACTCACATATGTTCATTAGGATATCCCCGTGTATCTCGTGGATTCCACCCTTGTGACAGTAATGGCAGTCCTTTGTATTGGGATTTGAAACCATTCCTTCACCGTGACATACCGAGCACTTCAATCCCCTATGCGGGATGTGAACACCCTCAATATCGAGGTTACTTTCGTTGTAATTTGGACCAACGTGACACTTGATGCATATGTTGTTTCCGTGCAATTCATCAAGCTTATCCATATCTATCTTCGTTCCCCTCCAAATGTCCACACTGTGACATCTACATCCAGACAGTTTCTTGATCTTCTCATCCTGCGGTATGATGAGATCGTGACAGGGAAAGCATATCTCTCCATAACCGGGAGGATGAACCCAAGCCGAAGCCGGAACGATCAGCATGATCAGGATTACCAATGCAAGTATCAGTCTCATCACGGAGAATTCGTTCTAAGAATATAAATTGATTTCCATCCGTTACACTTATCTATTGGCTTGCAAATCTGTCGATTATGAGGAGCTATGAAGAGTTACTCGAAAGAGCTTTGGCTGAGTTACCAAAAAAGAAGATCGTTAGAAGTGAAAGATTTGAAATTCCCCGTGTCAGGGTTCAGAGGGAAGGTAACAGAACTATAATCAAAAACTTCTCGCACATAGCAAAGGTTCTGAATCGTAGTGAGGATCATCTGTTCAAATACCTCGTTAAGTCGATGGGAACTGCTGGCTTTTTGGAAGCTGGCAGGTTGGTTTTGCAGGGTAAATTTACCGAGGATGAGGTTCAAAGGGAGATAGATGACTACGTAAAGAGGTACGTAATCTGCAGGGAATGCGGTGCACCGGATACAGAATTTATCAGAGAAGAGAGAGTCCTAATGATAAGATGCTTAGCTTGCGGAGCTAAATATCCTGCGAGGGGTCTGAATGTTTAGACTAAAAATTTATAGGGTCAGGGGAGAAATCCTGGTGGCTGTTTGTGATTCTGAATTGGTAGGAAAGACCTTCAAAGAGGGAGACTTAAAGATAGAGGTTAAAGAGAGCTTCTACGGCGATAAAGACGTTGGAGAGGAAGAGGTAAAGAGAGCCTTAAGGATGGCAACGATAGCAAATATAACTGGAAAGAGGGCTGTCGAATTGGCCATAAAGCTTGGAATAATCGACAAGGAAAACGTTTTGAAGATCGGAGACTGCTGGCATGCCCAAATGGTAGTTCTATGATATACACCCAGGAGGTAGCGGCTGAGGTTCTGCAGATAGTAGACGAAACCCTGCTTTCGGAAAAGGAAGCCCTGAAAAAGAGATTGTCAGGAATGAACTTAGACTACAAGATCAGAGCAAGTATTCATGCGTATGTATTTGAAACCGAAAAGAGAAAGAACATAATCGATTTCATAATATCAAAGTGTTTGAAAAATAAGAAAATCGA
>CAZBFC010000139.1:0-7178 GCA_964491095.1 uncultured archaeon
GTTATGAATTATTACGTTAGCTTTACTACCCTCGTCGTTGTTCTATCTTATTCTGCTTATACTATAAACTTAAGTAGATTTTAATGAATCTGTACTGTCATGATTAATAGCATATCCAAACCTTAGCTTTGATGGTATTTCCTGATTCTCTTTGTTGTGTAGCGTTTGTTTGCTTTCATAGTAATAAGCGATTTTCTTTGTTCAATACCACCATGTTGCTTTTCTCCTTCAATCTTGCAACAATGGTTTTGGATTTGATTAAATTATATTGAACATGACTGAATTCGTCCAAAAATTTTGGAGATGGTTAAAGGAGAGGAGAAACATACCAAAAAACTGGAGAAATCGTAGATAAGCGGACATGTTAGATTTTTAGAGTGTAGCCCTAACACTTTACTTTTATTAGGCTAACCGGCAAAGATCTAATTTATTTAGAGTCAATTATTTACACAGCTAGATTAATTTTATTAACACATGAAGCTGAGTGAGCTGGAGCCTGGTGCAGAGGCTGTCGTTTTAGATGTTCAAGGAGATTCCAATGTAAAGAAAAAGTTGTTGGTAATGGGAATCGTAAGGGGAACTCAGCTGAAGGTAATCAGAAATGCCCCTCTGAAGGATCCGATGGAGATCGAAGTTCGGGGATACAACCTCTCAATTCGTAAAGCCGAGGCTGAAAATGTCATTGTGGAGGTTTTGAAATGATCAAGGTAGCCTTAGCTGGAAACCCAAACGTTGGAAAGAGTTTGATATTCAACGCTTTAACAGGAGCTAGACAGAAGGTTGGCAATTGGCCCGGCGTTACGGTTGAAAGAAAGGAAGGAATCTGTGAGTATAAGGGCATAAAGATGCAAGTTGTAGATCTACCAGGTATCTACAGCCTAACTGCAACATCCATCGACGAAAAGATTGCTAGAGATTACATCTTGAACGAAAAACCCGATGTCGTCGTTGATATCGTTGATGCATCGAACTTGGAGAGAAATCTCTATCTGACACTTCAGCTGATCGAAATGGAGGCTAACATCGTCGTAGCCTTGAACAAGATAGATCTGGCAGAATCTAGAGGCTATAGAATCGATGTCAAAAAGCTTTCCATGGAGTTGGAAGTTCCAGTTGTTCCGATGGTTGCAATAAGGAATGAGGGTATTGAAGAGTTAAAGCGAGCGATAGTTTACGCTGCAAGAAATCCTAAGAAACCGGTTATCAGATATACCGATGAGATCGAGAGAGTTATCGATTCGATTCAAAAGAAAGTGGTAGAAAATTCGATTCTCCCAGAGTATCCTCCAAGATTCGTTGCGATAAAGTTGCTCGAGCTTGATGAGGACATCCTTAAGAAAGCTGGAATTGGCGAAGAGGTGATACGCCAATGGATTTCGTAACCCAGCTTGCGATGGCTAGGTATGAAAAGATCGGTGAAATCGTTGGTAAGTGTGTTGAGTGGGTTGAAAAGCCCAGAACATTTTCAGATCTGATCGATACGGTTGTTTTGGATAGGTATCTTGGAATTCCGATATTTTTGGCTTTGATGTGGGCCGTATTTCAGTTTGCGTTTACAGTTTCTGCTCCTTTTAGCGATGCGATAGATGTGTTCTTCTCAACTTGCTCGGATTGGGCTAAGAGCAACATAGCGGATCCCCAGCTTGCATCGTTGATAGGCGACGGGATATTTGGTGGACTGGGATTTGTTCTCGTGTTTTTGCCACCGATAGCATTTGTGTTCATAGCTTTAGCGATACTCGAGGATACGGGCTATCTGTCGAGAGCAGCATTCGTTATGGACAGAGCTATGACCAAGGTGGGTTTGCAGGGTAAGTCGTTCATACCGATGCTTCTCGGCTTCGGTTGCAACGTCCCAGCTATAATGGCCACGAGAACTATCGAAGACGATGCCGATAGGAAAATTACCATAATGGTAAACCCACTCATGTCTTGCAGTGCGAGGTTGCCAGTCTATCTGCTCTTTGCTGGAGTATTCTTTAAGGAATACGCTGGTGCCGTGATAACTTCGATGTATCTGCTTGGGATATTCCTGGCTGGAGTCATGGCCACAATATTCAGAAGATTTGTATTCGGTGGAAAACCTTCTCCTCTGCTCTTAGAGATGCCACCCTACGAGATGCCGACGGTTAAAAGTGTTTTGAGCAATGCATGGGTAAGAACGCAGATATTTCTAAAGAAGGCGGCAACCATTCTGTTTGCCGGTGCTATCGTCATGTGGTTCTTAACCACACATCCATGGGATGCGACGAACGGGGGCGAGTTTGTTGAGAACTCCTATGCATCGATGATCGGCCATGCGATCGAACCTATCATCAAGCCGTTGGGATTGGACTGGACAGCCGGCGTTGCATTGCTCGGCGGCTTCATGGCTAAGGAGATAGTTGTGGGAACCTTGGGAATAATATACGGTGTCGGAGAGGAGGATGTAGCTGACGTGATATCGCAACACTTTACTCCAGCTTCAGCCTTAGCTTTGATGGTCATAACTCTGATATACATCCCCTGCTTAGCGACGATTGGAATCTTGAGGCAGGAGTTGGGAAGTTGGAGGTGGACGGCGTTTGTGGTTTTGTACGAACTTATCTTAGCCTACGTTGTTGCTTGGATAGTCTATGCAGGTGTTCACCTCTGCATGGGGGTGACCTAGATGAGGTGGTATTCCGCAACTTTGTTTTTGATAACCCTAATCTTGGGATTAACTGAAATTGCGAGTGGATTGAAGGGAGAATCGATAGTCCAGATGATTCCAGGCGATGTATTCGGTGGATTTATCCTCATTACAATATCGGCGGTGTTCTTAAGGGGTCTTACAACTAAAGACTACGAACCTTTCTTCTACTTTGGCTCTACCATGCTCGCAATCTTTGGTATCTTGTACCTCTTAGTTTTGCTTGCGAATGGGCTCGATGCGATAATAGTGGGCGAAGGCTGGGATCCCATGAATGATCTTAGGGTGGAGATCCTTTTAGTTCCGTTGGCAGTACCAGGCATAACTTTGTTGATCAGAGCAAAGAAAAACCTTCCTCCTTAAATCGATTGACTTTTAAAGCTAACGCTTATCGTGAGATTCGAATGAAAGTAGCGATGGTCGGAAATCCTAACGTAGGAAAAACGGCCTTGCTGAACGCCTTAACCAAAGGTAACTTCGAGGTAGGTAACTTTCCTGGAACTACGGTGGAGAAGAAGGAGGGAAGAGCCAGAGTCGGTGGCAGAGAAATAGTATTCGTGGACCTTCCAGGCATCTACAGCTTGGAAGCTCATTCGTTGGATGAGAAGGTTGCAAGGGATTTTTTGATTAATGAAAAACCAGATCTGATTTTGAACGTTGTAAACGCCTCAAATTTGGAGAGAAATCTGTATCTTACACTTCAGCTTGTCGATTTTAAAATTCCAATGATCTTGGTTCTGAACATGATCGACGAAGCTGAAAGAAGGGGAATTGTAATCGATGCCGATAAGTTATCAAAGATTTTGGGAATTCCGGTTGTTAAGACGATTGCAGTTAAGGGTATAGGAGTTGAGGAGCTTAAAAGGGAAATTTTGAAAGACGGGAGAATTCCGAGGTTAGTTGTTGGAAAGGATCTAAACTCTAAGCTCAAGATGGCCGAGAAGATAGCTAGGGAAGTCGTTACTTTTGAGAAAGCCAAGCTTGATCTTACCGAAATCTTGGATGAGGTGTTTATGGACAGGCATTTGGGAATTCCGATCTTCATAGTGTTCATGTGGATGATGTTCACGTTCACCTATACGGTAGCTTCTCCTCTCACAGATCTGATCGACTTAGCCTTCTCAGCTTTATCTGAGCGTATTTCAAGTTTGAATGGAATTGTATTTGCCCTGATCGGTGATGGAATCGTTAAGGGTGTAGGTAGCGTTCTGGTTTTTCTACCAAACATCGCATTCCTATTCATAGCCTTGGCTTTGCTTGAGCTAAGTGGATACATGCCTCGTGCAGTTTATCTGATGGACAGGATCATGACGGCATTTGGTCTAACGGGAAGATCTGTAATTCCGCTCATAATGGGTTTCGGTTGTAACGTTCCAGCTGTGATGGCTACGAGAACTATAGAGGACGATAGAGTCAGAATCGCAACGATACTCGTGAATCCATTCATGTCCTGCAGTGCAAGACTACCGATATACGTTCTATTTGCCGGAATATTCTTTCCAAAACTTGGTACCGCCGTGATAATGGGACTATACGCCTTCGGTGTTGCGGTTGCTTTAATTTCAGCTTTGATATTTCGAAAGGTCCTGCTGAGGGGTGAAGCAGAATACATAATAGAGCTACCGCCTTACAGAATCCCAAACTTGAGGGACGTATGGATCTTAACTTGGAATCGAACCAAGCACTTTCTTCAGAAGGCTGGAACAGTAATACTGGCCATGTCAGTGGTTATATGGTTCCTAACGAGCTTTCCTTCACAGAATATCGAAGAGAGCTATGCTGGAATACTCGGCAGAGTTATGCAACCTTTATTTGCTCCTATGGGCTGGGATTGGCAGTTTGTGCTAGCAATTCTGATGGGATTCGTAGCTAAGGAGGTTGTCGTCGAAACTTTGGGGATATTGAACACTCCAATAGCCCAGATAATGACAATGCCACAGGCTTTGGCGTTTATGGTCTTTTCCCTGCTATACATGCCATGCTTGGCAACTTTAGCAACAATTAAGGCTGAAGCTGGATGGAGATGGACGATATTTGCGGTAGTTTACAGCTTCGTTATAGCTTATGTGACCGCATTTACCGTGGAGGTGATAGCACGATTGATTTAGTGTATGGGATCTTATTTGTAGTCATTGCTTGGTTTGAAGCGAAGAGATCTTTAATGAATGCCTTCGTTCTTCTGGTTATTGCCATCACCTTCTTCAAGGGATTTATAGTTAAAAAGAAATCTTACGGTTTTGTAGCTTCGATGATTGCGATCATATTTGCCATCTTGATGACGTTAGTCTTCTTGGCCACCGGTTCGTTTGGCTATGGAATTTTGGGATATCTAGCATTACCAGCTTTTGTCTGGTATAGGAGGAGGTTATTTATAGAGGGTAGGGGAACGTAGATCTGTGGAAGATTATCAACCATATGTTGAAAGATCGGAAAGAGCTTTCAAAGCTTTTAAGATTCTCTGGGAAAGAAAGTTATATGAAGATGCTCTTTCGAGAGGATACTATGCAATAGTTCATCTGTGTTTTGCGATCTTAATAAAAAATGGTATGTCAGCTCATGCTGAATTAATCGCAAAGCTTTGGCAGAACAGAGAGAAATTGAGGATTAACGATGAGATCGTTAGAAATATCTCACGACTGCAAAGTTTAAGGGAAAATAGCGATTATGATGTGGTTCCAGCTGTTAATGAGGCAGATCTAAAGATGGTTGAGAGAATTGTAGACGATCTCAAGAGGGTGTTGGAAGATGATTGAATGCCTGGGAATCAAAGATATCACAAGGATTATAGATAAGATTAGATTTACGTATTTGGTTCGATCGTTGAGGGTTGCGCCATTCCTTACGAATCTGATGTCGATATTTTGATCGTGCCAAGGGTAAATGTGGATTACTTTGAACTCTTGAAAGATGAGATATCCGAGTTGCTCAACATTGGTGGTTCACCTATATATCGCATCGAACGAAACCTACGTTCATATGCTTAATGAAGTTAGGAAGAATGGAATTCGGATAGTTTAGACTTCTCATTTGGCTTATTTCTAGGTTTTGATAGCCAAGCAAAAACTCTTTTAGATTACCAAAGATCCTAAGAACATGGCCGATGTCGATAGGGGATACAGGAAGATCGAATGGGCAGAGAGACACATGAAGGTTCTCGCAAAGATCAGAGAGGAGTTTGAGAAGGAGAAACCGTTGGAGGGTTTTAGAATCGGTATGGCGTTGCATGTTGAAGCTAAGACAGCCGTTCTTGTTAAGACTCTCATAGCTGGAGGAGCTGAGGTAGCGATTACAGGTTGCAATCCCCTAAGCACGCAGGATGATGTAGCCGATGCTTTGAGGGATATGGGAATCAAGTGCTTCGCCAAGAGGGGTATGAGCAGAGAGGAATACTATGAAGCTTTAAACAAGGTCATAGATACCAAGCCGGATATAGTTGTAGATGATGGAGCTGATCTGATATTTCTTCTGCATGGCGAAAGAAGCGATTGGGCTGATAACGTCTTGGGTGCGAGTGAAGAGACTACAACAGGAGTTATAAGGCTCAGGGCCATGGAGAGAGAAGGTGTGCTTAAATTCCCAGTCATAGCGGTAAACGACGCCTACACGAAGTTTCTATTTGACAATAGATATGGAACCGGACAATCCACTTGGGATGGGATACTCAGAGCTACGAACATTCTCATAGCTGGTAAAACTGTGGTTGTAGCTGGTTACGGCTGGTGCGGAAGAGGGATTGCGATGAGGGCAAAGGGGTTGGGTGCAAACGTTATAGTTACGGAAGTTGACGAAATTCGAGCACTTGAAGCTGTAATGGATGGATTCAGGGTTATGCCGATGGAGGAGGCTGCAAAGATCGGGGACATTTTCATCACAGCAACTGGAAATATAAACGTCATTAGGGAGGAGCATTTCAAGCTTATGAAGGACGGAGCCATTTTAGCCAACGCAGGTCACTTCAACGTCGAAATTTCGATTCCAGATTTAGAGAAATTAAGCAAGAATGTTAGACAGATAAGAGATTACGTAACGGAATACGATCTGGGTGACAAGAAGCTTTATCTCATTGCAGAAGGTAGGTTGGTAAATTTGGTTGCTGGAGATGGACATCCCATCGAGGTTATGGATATGAGCTTCTCAGATCAAGCTTTGGCAATTAGATACATTGCTGAAAATCATGAGAAATTGGAAAAAAAGGTTTATAGATTGCCCGAGGAGTTGGACAGAAAGGTCGCAAGGCTAAAGCTTGAGACCATGGGTATTAAAATCGATAAGCTAACAGAGGAGCAGATAAGGTATCTGAGCGATTGGAGACATGGGACTTAAGTTTATTTTTATTTTATTACGACAAATCCGTTAACACTGGATACGATGCATATCTGACCGATTTTTTGAAGATAGATCATTGGTGTTCGTTCTTCAATAGGCTGAGAACTACTTTAAGTACATCGTTTTTAACATCATCCAAGCATCTTTCAGCATCTATTACAACTACGTTGTCCTTAAGGGA
>CAZBFC010000140.1:0-1975 GCA_964491095.1 uncultured archaeon
TGCCACTCGTTAGGAGAGAGCTTGCAGAATTTTTATTCAAAACGTGCATCGAAGCTAAAGCTGACGTAGTTGTTCCCACTTGGAGCGACGGAAAGCTCGAACCCCTCTTAGCCTGCTACTCTTACGATTCCATTGGTAAGATCTGGAGTTGCATAAAAAAGGGGGAGAGAAGGGTTTACAGAACTATAAAAAGTATGGATGCTATATATTATCCAATCGACGAACTCAGAAAGTTTGATAGAGCCCTACATTCATTTATGAATGTGAATACGGAGGATGATTACATAAAAATCCTGAAGGTGGTAGGGTGCTTGTAGATCGGTACGGTAGGGTAATAAGACATCTTAGGATTTCGGTCACAACTAGATGCAATCTCAACTGCATATACTGCCACATGGAAGGAGAAAACCCTTCAGGCAATGAAATAAGCGTTGATGAGATTGCTAAGATCTGCAAAGCTTTTTACGATTTGGGAGTTCAGAAAGTTAAGATAACTGGTGGTGAGCCTCTATTAAGGAAGGATATCGTTGAAATAGTTCAGGAGATGCCTCCGTTTAGGGACATATCGATCGTAACGAACGGTACCCTTCTGTCAAAACTGGCCTATGAACTGAAGGAGGCCGGACTGCATAGGGTAAACGTAAGCTTAGATACTCTGAACGAGGATAGATACAAGCTCATAACTGGAAAAAATATGCTGAAAAAGGTAATCGATGGAATTTACTCTGCATATGATGCTGAACTTTTTCCAATTAAGCTGAACATGGTCGTTTTAAAGGGTATTAACGACGATGAGATAGATAATCTGCTCGAGTTTGCTTCAAAGTTTAATAGGACTGAGATCAAGGTGATCCTTCAACTCATCGAGGTCGTGAACATGCCGAACTACTACTTCGATCTCTCGAAGCTTGAGTCGAAATTCAGCGGTATCGCTGAAAGGATAATCGTTAGAGGTTTGCACAGAAGGAAGCAGTTCATATTTAAGAACAAAGCAGTTGAGTTTGTTCGTCCCTTCCATGGTGAATTCTGCATGCACTGCACGAGGATCAGAGTCACATCGGATGGAAAGATAAAGCCTTGCCTCTTAAGAAATGACAATCTGGTAGATTTGAGGGGTTTGAGCTACGAGGAGACGATTAAAGCCATAAAGAGAGCTGTTGCTTTAAGAGAACCGTTCTTCAAAAATGCTTAAATTTTCTGGGGTCGATACCTCAATAATGTTTGGATGGAGCGAACTTGTGTTGATAATCGTTCTTGCCATAATTCTCCTCGGTCCAGATAAATTGGCCGATTTGGCCAGAACGTTGGGAAGGATCTATGGTGAATATCAGAAGGCTAAGAGAAGACTTGAGCTTGAAATTCTTTATGGTTATGAAATCCCAACCGAAGAAAAGCTTAGGGAGATTCAGAGGAGAAAGCTTGAAGAGTTGGAATCCGATGTTAGGGAAGCTTTAAATAGAGATCGGTTGAATGAAGGGGGGTGATCGGATGCCAGTGGTAATGAAAGAACAGTTACCTATAGGCCCCAACGAACTGTTGCTGATATTGATAATAATATTCCTACTGTTTGGAGCTCAGAAATTGCCTGAGCTTGCCAGAAGTCTTGGAAGAAGCTTTGGAGAGTTCGAGAAAGCTAAGAGGGAGGCTGAACTTGAGTTGATCGAATTTGAAAGGAAGCTTAGGGAGGGGAAGTACACGTCAAGCGAAAAGAGAGCTAAGCTTGAAAAGATCGCAAGAGACTTGGGAATCAATCCTGAGGGTAAAAGTGACGACGAATTGCTGGAGGAGATCTACAAGGTATTGCCAAAGGAGAAGTCCGAACCGTGATTAGAAAGTGTTAAAAATAATTTGCGGAAGGCTGAAATTATGAAGGAGCAGGTAGAAGTTAGACAGCTTAAGGAAGGTGGATACATCATCATCGACGATGAACCTTGCGAGATCGTAAGTATCTCGGTAAGCAAACCGGGAAAGCACG
>CAZBFC010000141.1:0-1885 GCA_964491095.1 uncultured archaeon
TAGGAGATTAGATCCAATTTTGAGAGGAAATGTTAGGACTCCATACGTTGAGTATCATGAGTACTGGAGTCAGGCTTATCCTGAGATGAGTTATACCAACTTTTACTTTTCCCTATGCTCCGTAATCGATCTGGAAAATAAAATTATTGAAAATTGTAGAATCGCTCCTCACCCAAATTCAAAAGTATACGTAATGAATAGAGGAGCATCGATATTGAATAAAATTGAAGAAGCTATAAGGAAAACAATTCAAGAGAATATATGCGTCGGTGAGCAAAAGTACAGCGGGCTAAAGCTACCTCTAAACGCTTACTATGCCAGATACCATATTGGAGTCTTTGATGCTACTGGAATGGGAAAATCTAGACTAGTTAAGGCTTTAGTCGATGAACCCGTTAAGAATTATGCAATCATCATATTTGACCACACTGGCTTCGATTACGCACCGTTCTACAAGGAGAATTACGTTATCAGCTCTAAGGACATTGAGATCAGTGCGGATGCCATGTCTTCGGTTATGGTCTTCCTAAAGCTAACCTAAAGATGTTTATAGAGGTCGTCAGAAAGGTTATGAGCACTCTTAATGCTAGGCCTCATACAATACTCAAGGCTGAGCTGTTCATCAAGGAGTACATGGATAGGATCTTCATAGATGAAGTAGTCAACAGTAGAAAGAGATCTCCCAAAGAAATAGTTCAACAAGCTTTAGAGCTAAGGGGTAAATCTCCGCTTGTAATAAACTTAGGAGACAATACTGAAATTGCTGTAAAGAGAGGGATCGTGTACGATATCATTTCTGCTACGTGGGAGATCGTTAAAGACAGTAGGAATCCACTAAAGCTTGGCTTTGTCATTGATGAAGCCCAGAACTATGCTGAAGAGTACACGTATCCGACGAACAGGATCATAGAGATGACAGCAAGAGAAGGAAGGAAGTGGGGACTGTTTGTTATCCTCGCAAGCCAGAGGGTGTCGAGGGATATTATCAACGTCGATAAGAGCTAACATAAACACTGTATTCTTTTCGAAGCTTCAAGCTACAGGTGATTTAAGAGAAATTAGCGGATTTTTGGATGTTTGCGGAATTGAAGAGAATGATTTAGCATTACTTGAGAGTAGTGACTTCTTTGTTGCTGGTTTGATGAACCATTTAAGGGTTCCTATGCTTTTGAGGGTTAGAGAGGTGTCCTGATGGAGGATCTGTTATTTTTCATCTATCCTCCTGCCTTCCTAGGCGCTATAGAAGGAGTTAAAAAGATTGCAAGGAATGAAATTAGAGAAAAAGTAGGAGAGATCGTTAAAGCTTCAAAGGAGATAAGGGAAAATCTCAAGGATAGAATAAAAATAATTGGAAAACCGTCTAGGAGTTTCTCCTGCATTGGAATCGATTCAACTTGGACCACACCGCATTTAGAGCTTCTGTATGGGGATTGCGCTCTGATCATCTACGGCTGCTTGGGCAACGAGATTAGAGAGGTCAAAGCTGAGCCTATAGTTTACGCTGGAGATGATTTCACCTCCTTTGTGTGGAAGATGTCCGTTGAACTTGAAAGAGAGCTGGTTATCGAGATTTTGGAGAAAGCAGAGGTTGATCTGCTGATATTCGACGGCAACATCTTCCCATTTCCGATGGTTTACGCAAGGGATTGGAAAGAATGGGCAAGTGTAGTCGATGTGATGATTCTCTCATTAATTTGGCTGAGAAGAAGGGTGTTTCTTTGGTTGGTGTTGTAAAGCGTGCTAGATCGAAATACCTCTCGTATATCTTGGAAAAGAAACTCCGGTGAATGACAAGCTTTTGGCAAGTATAGTCCTAAAGAATGGAGAATACGTGTGCCTCGGCAAGTTTGGAGATTTCCTTCCAGATTATCTGAAAATTGCACAT
>CAZBFC010000142.1:0-3409 GCA_964491095.1 uncultured archaeon
CCTTATATCGTTCCAAAAGTCTTCCCAGTTCTTTCTTTCCCATGCATAACTTCTTTGATAATCTGGCACTCTAAAAACCTTTCCAGCAAACAGCTCAGATATTTTCTTTGCTACAGCATTTGGTAATCCTGGAGTCATAACAGTGAAATTTTCTAAGAAAGTCAAATTTAAAACTTACGTTTTGGCTTAAAGGTTTCCAATTGTATTAAATTTTAAATTCAATGGTACTTCTGAACTTCGGAGTCCTTAATTTCTTTTCAATTTCATCAAGCTTTTTAAGTAGTTTTTCATCAATCTCTGGAGTCTTTGGTATGTATTCTCCAAATGCTTCGGTAGTTTCTTCAGTCCTAATTTCTTCGGCTTTAAATCCTTCAGTCACCACTTCATTTAAAATTCTATCAATAGCCTTCAACCAACCCTCAGTCCAAGGGGTTTCATTTATCCTAACGTTAATCTTGCTCTTTTTAACAACGATCAAATTCTGATGACAAGCGTTTTTGCAAGCTCCGCAGAATATGCAGATATCTTCATCAACTCTGAGCTTTCCATCTTCAATTCTCCATGCTTCGGTTGGACAGATCAGAATACAGGCCTTGCAACCAGTAAGATCGCATTTACGGTCAAGCAAGCTCTCATATAGTACGATCTTACCCTCGATCGGTTTTTTAACCTCCACACCATCGTAAGGGCAGGCTTTGACACATCTTGCACAGAATATGCATTTATCCTCATCTATAACGACTTCGGCGATCTCTGGTAGTTCACCTTCAACTATCCTTTTTCCTTCAACCTCTATAGCCTCATTGGGGCAAATATCTTTGCATAGCTCGCAGTAGTCGCACAGGGCTTCATCTACAAGTATCCTTTCGTAGGGCTTTAACCCTTCCCCTTCAACGACTTTAAAAGCTTGACAGAATTCGACACATATCCCACAGAGCTTGCACTTCTCCTCATCGATGGTTATTCTACCTACGATTCCCTCGTTTCTGATCGGTATATCATCCCTTCTAAGCTTAATCTTTCTCTCTATAGCATTGGTTGGGCAGACCTTGTAACAGATAGCACAGTTAACGCAACCATCCAACTTCTTAATCTCACCCTTTAAATATACAGGAGTGTGCTCCCTTTTGAGTTCGAATTCATCGATTACAAATCTAAATGCGTTTAAGGGACAGAAAGCAAAGCATATCCCACAGAAAACACATCTGGTATGATCCACCATAATCGGAGGCATATCCAAGCCCAACGCGATATCGTGAACCGGTTGAAGCTCTATTGCATTGACGGGACATGCGTAAACGCATATTCCACAACCGACACATTTCTTGTAGTCATATATAAGAATTCTACTCTCCACTTCAGTCCTCTGCCGGAATACGAATTCGGTTCCATCTATTTCGACCGTTCTTTCCATCTCTTAACCTCCTCAACAAACTCCTTAATATCATCAACTATCTCAACTTCTCCAGCCGATCTCCAGATCGCTTTCACCCTCCAGGCATCATCGCCGAGCAGATCCTTCAGTGCTTCGATCCTACCCTTTGCTTTGTAGTTCCCTCTACCGAAATGACACTCGTTAAGCCTGCAGCCTGCAACTATGACACCATCTATTCCTTTCTTCAAAGCATGGATTATCCACTCCGGCTTAACCCTTCCACTGCAGGGAACCATTATCGTTCGGACGTTTGCTGGATACTGTACCTTCATAACTCCAGCCAAATCCAAAGCCGAATACGCACAGTAACTGCATGCAAACATCAAAATCAAAGGATCTGCATTCTTCTCCTCAGCTAAGGCATCTATCTCCGCGATAATCGCCGAGTTGCTGAAGTAATTCATGTCTATCGCATCGTTTGGACACGATGCTGAACATACTCCACAACCCAAGCAAGCTGAGGGATTTATCTCTGCCTTCCTTTTTTCATTGATCCTTACAGCATTGAATTCGCAGGATCGAACGCAAATTCCGCAACCTACACACCTACTTTCATCGACAAATGCATAAAATGGATCAGATTCGATGTAACCGGAAAGTAACATCTCAAGGGCCTTTGCTGAGGCTAATCCAGCAGATTCAACGCTCTCTTTAATATCCTTCGGACCACTTGCAGTTCCAGCTAAAAATATACCCCTAACGTTCGTCTCAACTGGCTTAAGCTTCGGATGCGCTGGTATAAAGAAACCGTAGCTATCGACTGCAATTCCCAAGATGTTGGCAAGTTCTGGATTTCCTTCGAGAGGTGTAGCAAGAACGATCAAATCGAATTGCTCTTTCCTAACCGTTCCACTCAAGGTGTCTTCAAAAAACAGGTTACCCTTCTCATCCATCCTCGCAACCTTAGCCCTTACAAATCTAACCCCTAAGCTCTGAACCCTCTTGTAGAGCTCTTCATGATAGGCGCGCATATCGATGTAGAATATCCATACGTCTGCATCTGGGTATCTCCTTTTTATCGTGTACGCATTTTTTAGCGTTGCTAGGCAGCAGACCTTACTGCAGTAGGGCTTGGCCTTCTCATCCCTAGAACCGGCACAGAGAACGAATGCAATCCTTTTTGGGATTTTCCCATTCACGATCAGCCTACCCTTGGTCGGCCCGCTTGCGGAGAGTAACCTTTCAAGTTGCATTAGATTTATAACGTTCTTCGAATTAACCTTTGCAACCTTATGCCCGGTTGCAACGATTATCGCCCCAACATCCAATTCGATCTCCTCATCTTCCTGCTCAAAATTTATAGCATCCTCAGGACAGGCCGAAACGCATAGCATGCAACCGATGCAGTGCTGAGTATCTATCACAGCACACATCGGAATCGCCTGCGGAATTGGTAGGTAGATGGCCTTTCTCATCTCATCCGAAATGTAGATGGGACAGACTTTGCTACAGTATTCGATACAGCCCTTACACTTATCCTCATCCACAAACCTCGGATGTTTGACTATTTTAACCCTAAAGTTTCCAACAGATCCCCTAACCTCTTTAACCTCCGCATTCGTGATCACTTCGATGTTTGGATGCTTCCAAACCTCACTCATCTTTGGAGCCAATATGCATATGGAACAGTCGTTCGTTGGGAAAACCTCATTGAGCAGAGCCATGTGCCCACCAATTGTGGGAGATTTCTCAACCAAGTAAACCTTGGTGAAGTTTGCAAGGAGTAAGGAAGCTGTTATTCCAGCAACCCCGCCACCGATCACAAGAACAGATTTATTTACAGGAGTTCTAACCTTTTCAAGTGGTTTGAGATGTCTCGCCTTCGCTACGGCCATCCTTATCAGATCTCTTGCCTTTAGATTTGCTTCGATTCCGCTATGAACCCACGAGCACTGTTCTCTGATGTTTGCAATTACAAGCATGAACGGATTCAACCCGTTCTCCTCAAGCAACCTTCTGAAGGTGTGTTCATGC
>CAZBFC010000143.1:0-4215 GCA_964491095.1 uncultured archaeon
CGATATTGTAGTTGTAACGAGATGTGGTCGTGACAGTATTGGTATCGAACTCAACACCCGTACGAAATCGCCCACATCGATCGCAAAAACATCTCCTACGTTCGGCATGTTTGTCAGATTTGTCTCAAACGTCACTGTAAAGTTGTATACTCCATCGCTAGAAGGTATGAAGTAGAGGCAGTAGGTTCCCACATTATTTTTAAATGCATGAGCCCCCGTAACAGATACGTTTAGCGTTTGCGGCGAGAACTGGCGTTGCCAATAACAATACGATTGGAATAGCCAGAACCATTCTTCCGATCATCACGTTTACAACTTTTGTTTTTTTAACGATACTTCTCGCATCGAACGGTGACGTTTTGAAATTGTGAGGATTTCATCCGATCATTATTTTGACTAAAATGAAGCAATTAGATTCATAAATAAAACCCAATCGTTAAGAAATAAACAACATATCATCGACCATCTAAGCGCGACTATTGGATCGATGTTCATCAAATCTGAAAAAGCTTTTATACTAAGCGTAAACCCAAATTCCATGAAAGTTCTTCTTAGCGAGGATGAGATGCCAAAAGAATGGTACAACATACTTCCAGATCTTCCAGAGAGGTTACCACCACCACTTGACAAAGATGGAAATCCAATAAAGCCCGAGGATCTAACTGCGATATTTGCCAGAGAGTTGGTAAAACAGGAGGTAAGCGAAGAAAGATGGATAAAAATTCCCGAAGGGGTAAGAGAAGTCTATAGGCTTTGGAGGCCGACACCCCTCTTCAGGGCCGTCAGGCTTGAGAGATACCTCAAAACCCCCGCGAAGATATACTATAAGTTCGAATCCATAAGCCCAGCTGGTAGTCACAAACCAAATACAGCAGTTGCTCAGGCTTATTACAACATGAAGGAAGGTGTAGAAAGGTTAACAACCGAAACTGGCGCAGGGCAATGGGGTTCTGCTTTGGCGTTTGCTTGTGCGATGTTTGGATTGGAGGCAACGATATACATGGTGAAGGTCAGCTACATGCAGAAGCCTTTCAGAAGGATACTCATGGAACTTTGGGGTGCAAAGGTCTACCCGAGTCCGAGCGAAAACACCGAATTCGGAAGAAAGATCCTTAAGAAGGATCCAGAAAATCCGGGAAGCCTTGGAATTGCGATAAGTGAGGCTATAGAGGATGCTTTAACGCATGAGAATACGAAATACACGTTGGGGAGTGTTCTGAATCATGTTCTACTGCATCAAACCGTGATAGGTCTAGAGGCTAAGAGGCAACTTGAAATGCTTGACGATTATCCAGATCTGGTGGTTGGATGCATAGGAGGAGGAAGCAGCTTCTCTGGACTTTTCTGGCCCTTTTATTACGACAAGGTGCATGGAAAGGCTGAGAAGGATGTGGATTTCCTCGCAGTCGAGCCAACGGCCTGTCCCTCTGTAACCAAGGGAGTTTACATGTACGATCACGGTGATACGGCAAGGCTAACTCCACTTCTCAAGATGCACACCCTCGGCCATGACTTCGTACCGCCTCCGATACATGCTGGAGGACTTAGGTATCACGGCATGGCTCCAACGCTCTGCCTTCTCGTCAACCACGGTATAGTTAAGGCAAAGGCGTACAATCAGGTCGAAGTCTTTGAGGCTGCATCGATATTCGCAAAGACCGAAGGTCACGTACCAGCTCCTGAACCAGCCCATGCGATAAAGGCCGTGATAGATGAGGCGATAAGGTGTAGAGAAACTGGAGAGGAGAAAACTATACTTTTCCTGCTTTGCGGACATGGACACTTCGATATGAAGGCCTATCAGGACTACCTTGAAGGAAAGCTCGTTCCTTACGAATATCCGGAGGAGGAGGTCAAGAGATCGATAGAGAAGTTGAAAAGCATGTATCCATGGATAGAGACAAGATAATTCAATTTTTTAGGTATTACGGGATTGAACTCTTTAAGTTTGAAGGTATCAAGCTGGGCTTGATAGTTAACCCCATCGCCGGGATGGGTGGAAGGGTTGGGCTTAAGGGAACCGATGGAAAGGTCGAGAAAGCTTTGAAGCTCGGAGCAAAGCCTATTGCACCAAGGAGGGCCGTTGAATTTTTATTAAATTTAAGGGATGTAAAGGATCTGATCGAGCTTTACACGTATCCAGGAGAGATGGGAGAGCTTGAGGCTTTAGAGGCTGGATTTAAGCCCAATGTGATTGGTAACATAGGAAAGACTACAACTGCGGACGATACGAAAAGGGCTGCAATGGAACTTTCGAAGATCGTCGATCTTATGGTATTTGTCGGCGGCGATGGGACGGCAAGGGATGTATGCGAAGTGCTTAAGGATGAATTCCCCGTTATAGGTGTTCCATCTGGAGTTAAGATGTACTCAGCCGTTTTCGCGTTGAATCCAAAGGCATGTGCAGAGGTAGTCAAAGCTTTTATAAGAGGGGACGTTACGTTCGAGCTTAGGGAAGTTATGGATGCAGATGAGAACTCGATTGAAGAGGACAGGATATCAGTAAGGCTATTTGGCTACATGAAGGTTCCGGTAATCTCAAACCTCGTTCAGAGAGTTAAAAGGGCTGACAGGGGGAACAAGGACGGTTTAGCTATCAACTTCTTAAGGATCTTGGATGAGGATACAGCCTACATAATGGGCCCAGGAGGGACGATATATCATATTGCAAGAGCTATGGGGGTTGAGAAAACCTTGCTCGGAGTTGACGTGATCGTGAACGGTAGGATCGTTGTTAAGGATGCCAGCGAGAAGGATCTGATCTCCATCCTTGATCGTTACGAAAAGGTTAAGATAGTCGTAACGCCCATAGGAGGGCAGGGATTCATATTCGGTAGGGGAAACCTTCAGATTAGTCCAGAAGTCCTGAAAAGGGTTAAGAGAGAGAACGTGATAGTCGTTTCGACCCTCGACAAGCTGAGAGAGCTAGATTCTCTTAAGATTGACACCGGAGATAGCGAGGTCGACAGGATGTTTGAAGGGGAAATGGATGTTCTGACCGAGATAGGATTCGTCAAGTTCAGGGTTGAATATGTTTAAGTAACAAAGTGCAGGAAGGGGTCGTTTTACATTTAGCAGGGACTCAGATTATGATAGATACCATTCCATTGAGCCTGACTTCATTGTTCCTAAACCCTTTTGTTATGAGCATGAACTTCTCCATTTTTAAAGCTTTTTAAGTTATCATTACAATCTAACTACTATGACACTTGAGGTATTGGACGAGATCTATGAAACCGTGGCAAAATTCGTTGATCAGACTTTAAAGGAAGAAGATGTTCGTTCTGAAGATGTCATCTTTCAGGCTTTGTTATCAAAGATTGAAAGCTTCTTCGACGTGATTGAAATCAAGGAGGATATCGAAGCGGAAACATATTACATTTATATAAAATACAAAGGTGAAGATTGCATCATAGCCATCTGCAGCAGATTGATATACCATCCCGAAACCAAGATCGAGTTTCTGGTTGTTAGGAGGGAAGACATCGAATCTCAATGAAAAATGTAACCTTCCTTTAAGCAGAGTAAGGCTTGACTTTAGATATTTACGATCTCCAAAGGCCGATCGGCCTAGCCAACGATCGATTAAGTTAAGAATTTTTTATTTAGGCTCTTATGATATACGATGGATGAGGTTAAACTGATAATGGAACTTATGAAGAAGTTACCTAGGTTTGAGGATGGTAGGATAGACTACTCCAATTCGGATATAGCTGTCGCCGTAACTTGTTTTGTAAAGTGCGGAGATGAGATACTTTTGTTGAAGAGGAGTGATAAGGTTAGAGAGGCAAAGGGTAAGTGGTGCGCCGTGACTGGATATTTGGATGAAGTAAAGCCCGCACACGAGAAGGCGATAGAGGAAATTGAGGAGGAACTTGGCATAAGCAGAAGACACATAGCAAGGATAAAGGTAGGTAAGGTTTACAGATTAAGAAAAGCCAGCGGTAAGATCCTCTTCATATATCCGGTTTTGGTTGAATTGAAGGATAAGCCGGAAATAATCCTAAATTGGGAACATACCGAGTACAGATGGATCAAACCGGATGAACTCACTAAATTCGATACCGTTCCAGAACTCGATAGAATATTCAAAAGTATTGCAGATTCAATTTGAGGGGACAGTTTAACTTAATGACCGCTCAGAATTTCCTAAAGCTTCTTAAGATTCCCCTATAGAGCTCCCAATGCTTGAAGTAAATGAGATTAAAGCTGTAA
>CAZBFC010000144.1:0-6042 GCA_964491095.1 uncultured archaeon
ATTTATTTTTAAATTTATTATATATATACTCAAAACCGATTGCCGATAAAATTGGAAATATTATGTAAAAGTATTGTAACTCCCTCAATGCACGCTCCTCAGCAAGAGAACCTGTCGGTGTTGCTATCAGTACTATAGACAAGAATAAACATAAACCAGCTAAATTAACTCTAAATAGACCTAAAATAGCTAATATCGTTTGAAGGGGGCCCAGCCATATTGGCCAGTACGTTATATCATGTGGAATGTGCCTTATGGCGGATGGGGCAATCATTGGCAAAAAATTTTCCTTTTTAATTTTGATCAAAAATTTCTTTAAACTATCCCTAATCCTAGGTCTAGCGAACGTGATGATTTGTAGTACGCTATATAGCAAGGAGACCCACAAGGCAACGAATACGATATTGAGGTTAACGAATACTTCTCTGTACAATAATTCGGCAAAGCTACCTACAATTTGGATACCCGTAAGAGATGAGACCGAATCGCCTATTGAGATGAGAAGTCTGCCCTTATCGATATATTGATAGTGGGTATACTTAAATATGCTTCCCAAAACCGTTACCAGATATACCAGCTGGAGGGTAAACGCTACGAATGCCAACCTGTGTATTCTTCCAGTAGCAACACAATTTATCACTAAAAACATCATTAACAAAAATATCATGAATATATATGTACCAGTGTGGGTTATCAGTAGTATAAATAAAATTAGTATTAAAAATATAAATCTTTTAAATATATTTATTTTATTATTTAATAGAATATAAAATATAAGTACTACAATAAACATCATAAATATCGATGTAGAATAATTTAAAATAGACATACAAAATTTTGGTATCGTCAAAAGAAATACTATAGATAGTAATTCTATTTTATATCTAACATACATGTTATCTGATGCTACAAATAACTGAGAGAAGTTGAAGTATAGAAGTATGAGTACAAGAATTGTCATAAATGGGACGATGATTGCTAGGCTGAGCAATTTCAGTCCTGTTATCTTTATAACGATTGACCCGAATAACCATAAACCAAAAGGATAGCCGTACTCTTTATAATAATTTTTAATACAATAATCATAAAATTCATCTAATGATTTAGAGTTTGCCATAATCTTCGTGTATATCAAGTGCGTAAATGCGTCCGTGCCGTATGGCGTATCGTTGTTAAATATACTTGGTATTACATAACCTAATATAATTACTGAGAGCATAATGATGAAAAGTGATTTCACATCATTCAACGTAAGAGCAGCATTAATTTCACTATATAATTTTTTAACATACCTATAACAAATTGATTTAAATTCGAAGTTTAACATATCTTTAACTCTGACACTACCATTTTTAAATATTGTGTTTACCGTACAAAACGGTCTGTTGTATCGCAAAGCATATATGACTTGGTTAGATGCACCAACCTACACAACTATAACTATATTACATGATTATTATCATAATAGTAAGGAGTAAGAATTAAATACTGACAGGTTCTAATGAGTATCAAAATTACCATGAAATTCTGCAAAGCATCAATTCGAATTTCAAAAAAACGCAGGAGGTGCTTAAAAATGTCAGCAATTAAAGCCATGCATAAGTCGATATTGATCGGATGCTTGGCTGTAGTATCAATTTTGACAGTGGTAAGTATAGCTTCAGCTCTGCAGCTGGAATTAAAATCTCACTATCCATTTGGACCACCGTATGATGTAGTAGCTGAAGATGGTTTTCTGTATATTGGAACTGGTTGTGAGGTTAGGGTATGGGATATCAGCGATGAATCTGATATTACAAAACTGAATTGGAACAATTCGATAGCGAAGATATATACAAGGAGTTTGGTTATGGGATTGTATATAAAAAAGAATTATCTGTATATTGCTGCTCAAAAGCACTTCGTTATTGCAGATGTTTCCAACCCATACAGCCCAAGAATAGTTGGAATCCTTGAGAATCCCAATCCGACTTACGATTTTAAAGATGTGGAGGTGAAGGACAACTATGCGTATCTAACGGGTAAGGTTGTTTACGTTGTAGATATTTCAGATAAGAGCAATCCGCGTATAGTTGGTCAGATATCTGTTGACGGAAGTTGGAGGTTGAACGTCTCTGGGGATAAGCTTTATGTAGCAACTAAGAAGGCCAAACTTTACATAGTCAACATTTCAGATCCAACGAATCCAAAAATTGAAGGAATTTGGAGTCCTAATTGGACATCGGGAACATCTATGTCAAGTGTAGCTGTAAAAGGAAATTATGCTTACGTCATTAGGTACCACTACGGTCTTTACGTTGTAGATGTTTCCGATCCAACGCAACCAAAAGAGGTTGCAAATATCACAGCATATCCAAAGCAAACATACAACTACAACGACATCAAGATAGTCGGAAACTACGCGTATGTATCTGTCAGATACAAGGGCATAGATGTCATAGATATATCTGATCCAACTCATCCTGTAGTGATAGGTAGCTGCAAAGGCTTTCCGGCATACGCTGAAGGAATATTCACATATGTGGCACCTTCCGGTAAATGCTACACGTTCCTCGCTGGGCACTCCATAGGAGTTGCCATCTACGATACTACAGATCCGAGCAATCCCGTTATGATAAACAGATTCCACACTTTGGGTGGAGCCAAAGGACTGGCAATTAAGGATGGATATCTGTTTGTCGGAGCTCACAACGATGGAGTTTGGGTTGTCGATGTTAACAATCCTGATCAGCCAAATGATGTTGCATACGTCTACCTCTCGGGAAGATTTGGTGATGTTGCCGTTCAGGGAGATTACCTATATGCTGCTGGAGTTTGGGGTTTGCTAAGTGTAATTGACGTAAGTAACCCAGAAAAGCCAGTTGTGGTTGCAGAATCTGTTGGAAAGCCCACAGCAAAACCGGTACTGGTAGATGGAAATTATCTGTACGCCATGTGGTCTATAACTGACGACCATATACTTGTTTACAACATCACGGATCCAAAGAACCCAGTTCTACATTACGACTTCGATATGAGTTCTTACCTTGGAAGGATCTACGATTTCGCTAAGTTCGTTGAGGACGGTAGAGAGTATCTACTTGTGGCCTCTGATACTGGGCTGTATGTTGTAGATGTAACCGATAAATCCAATTTTGCAGTGGTTGGTACTTGGAGCAACGGAAAGGAGATCAAAGGAGTCGATATCGTCGATGGTAACAAAGCTGTGGTCATATACCATGGTGGTCTAAGCATTATAGATCTATCAAACGTTAACAATCCAGCGGAAGTCGGTAGCTTGGCTTTGCCGGGAATGAGCCCGGAAGCATTACTTGTATTCTCAAATTACGCATTTATCGGAGCATTTGACAAGATATTGGTTGTTGATCTTTCTGATCTTGCAAACCCGAAGTTAGTGCAGGAATTAGAGCTTCCAGGTGGTAGGGTTCACGAACTGGTTACGGACGGTACATACTTGTATGCATCTGCAGTTTACTACGGTGTATACATACTTCAGATGGAGGGCTTACCTCTGACGATATACGATGTGAAGATTACAAATATCGATCAAAACGAAGCAACGATAACATGGAAGACGAACTACGAGTCTGATAGCTTGGTTAAATATGGAACTTCACCTGGCAATTACACGATGCAAGCTTACGATTCGAAGTTGACTAGAACACATACGATCACCTTGAAGGGCTTAGAGCCAGATACTACATACTACTTTAAGATCGTAAGCAAAACGTCCACAGATGTTGCCGAAAGTGATGAATACTGTTTCAGAACTAAAGTAGCAGATCTTACCCCTCCAAAGGTGACGATAGTCTATCCGGAGAACAATTCAGTTCTGTTAGGTGGCATTAAGACTGTTAAGATAACGATTAGGACCGATGAACCTGCATACTGCCAGTATTCGTTCCACGATTTCGAATACGGTGAGGGAACGAACTTCACGTATGGACAGGGCGATACTATTCATAGCTTCGATCTGAATGTTGAAGACGGCAGAACCTACGTGTTGTATTACAGGTGCATAGATAGGTACGGAAACAAGGGTGAGAGTGTAGTTCACGTATTCAAGGTTGCAACCAAATGGTGGGATGACTTCAGCGATAGTAGCAGAATCGATTCGATGGAAAACGTGGAGATAGCTAATGGAGCAAGGCTCAAGATCCCCTCTGAAAAGGTGTATCCAACCAAGGATGCTCAGATTTCGCCTGTAAAGGATTGGAGCAATGGCGATAAGCCTAAGCTTTCGGTTGGATCGTGCGATAGGTATAGGGCGGTATTCGAGTTCAAACTTCCAGAGGGAACTGGAGATATAGGAACGGTTAAGTTATGGCTGTACGATTGCAAGTCAAGTGATTACGACGAGGAGAATGTGCTTGATTTATATCTGCTAGAAGGGACGTTTGATGAGCGTACGGTTAATTGGACGCACAGGGATTCCAATACGGAGTGGAGCAATCCGGGAGGGGATTACTCAACACTGATAGATCACGTGGTGCTTGAGGCTGGAAAGGACTATTCAGGCAAATGGATTTGCTTCACCTTAAAGGGTAGCAATGCCGATAATTCAATAGATATCGAATGGGGAGCTACCATAAGGTTGCTATTGAAGATGAGGTATGGTGGAGGAATGGATTATAGATCGGAACAGTTTTATTCGAAGGAATCTGAGTACAAGCCTTACATAGAGGTATTGCCGAAGGAGGTCAGGGGGGTTATCGTATCGAAACCGATAACACCTACAAGCATAGTCTCATGGGGCAAGTTCTACGCTAACTATTCGTTGCCAGAAGGAACCAGCATCACCTTCTCAATAATAGACGCACAAACAGGTAAAGTCCTCTGCTCAGGCTTAACCGGTAACGGCGACGATATATCCAACATCAACGCTAAATCTATCAGACTCAAAGCTGAACTGATATCATACAACCCACCAAAATCACCAGTGCTCTACTCGTGGTCTGTATCGTGGAAAACCTACAAGTCTTGAAGTAATACAAAATAATGAAAAATTTAACTATTTTATAATTTCTTTGTTTAACTTTACAACCTGTTCTCCCTTATATGACCTTATAGCCGATATGGCAACCAGTAGGACATAAAATCCGTCTTCTCCTGATGGCTTAGGACTCTCACCATTTGATATCGATTTTAGAAAGTATTCAATTTCATTTTTTAGTGGTTCACTCTTGTTGATATCTACGTAGTTTATCTTGCCATTTTTGCATACCTCTATGGTTTTATTTATATAATCGAGCGTTGCAACACCGTTTGTTCCTACCACCGTGAGCGTTCTGACCTTTTTTGAAGTAAGCCAGTTTGTCTCCACGATTCCAGATCTGTCTTTACTAAACTTAAGCAATATCGATGCGTAGTCTTCAAAATTATGAGGACACTTTCCGCTCCTACCACCAATTGCATAAACGCTCACAGCTTTGTCGTCATACAAGTAGGACATCGTATCGATTTCATGAACAGCCAAATCTATGATTACTCCAACATCCCTGATTCTTGGAGAATACGGACCAACTCTCTTACCAGACATAGACAAAATGTCTCCAAGCATCCCCGACGAAACTATCTCTCTAAGCTTTAAAACGGCCGGATTGAATCTTTCGATATGCCCTACCATTACTTTGACTCCGGTTTTTTTGGCAACCTTTAAAATTTCCCTTGCATTTAACGTTGTATCTGCGATAGGCTTTTCTATGAGCATATCTACTCCGTATTCTGCCACATCAACTGCAACATCCTTATGCAAACTCGTAGGAACGGCTATACTTACGGCATCTACATTCTCATTCAGTAGCTTTAAGTAATCGGTGAACGCATTTGTATTGTACTCCCTTGCAACACTCTGAGCAACACTCCTTTTGACATCCGACACACCAACAAGTTCTGCATACGGAAGTTCGCTATATATCCTTGCATGATTTCTGCCCATCTGTCCAACACCGATAACACCAACTCTAATTTTTTTCATCTCGTACACCCATCTTTAAATTACTAGAGTATATGTTTCTACCTATTTTTTAATATTCCGATAAT
>CAZBFC010000145.1:0-4149 GCA_964491095.1 uncultured archaeon
TTCATCGCAAGGGAACTGAAAAAATTTAAGAATTTTTTCATTTGATCTTCGAGCCTGGAGGTACATCCCTGTCGGGATGTAACAGAACTGGCTTTCCGTCTACATCCACTGCCAAAACCATTCCCCTGCTTTCAACACCCATGAGCTTTGCCGGTTTGATATTTACCAAAACTGGGACTAGCTTTCCTATGAGCTCTTCTGGCTTGTAGACCTCTGCAATTCCAGCGACTACTTGCCTAACTTCGTTGCCCAAATTGATCTCGAGCCTCATCAGTTTCTTGCTACCCTTGATCCTCTCAGCCTTGATAATCTTGCCAATTCTTATGTCGAGCTTGGCAAAGTCTTTTATATCTACCAATTCTTCCTTCTTTTCAGCTTCCTCAGCCTTCTTGATCCTCTCATGCATTACCTTTTCCATCTCCTCGATCTTCTTATCGTCGATCTTCTCGAAAGGTATGAATGGCTTCTTAAGGTCTATCGATTTTACAGGTTCCAAAGCATCTTCAAGTCTAACATTGGCCATGTCCATGCCCAAAAGATCTGAAAGCTTGCTCATGGTTTTCGGCATGACCGGATATGCAAAGATTATCAGCGCCTTAACTATCTGGATGCATGAAGCCAGAACATCCATGCATTTGGATTTGTCGGTCTTAACGAGATCCCAAGGCTTCATGGCTTGGAAATATTCATTGCCAAACGTTGCGAGTTCCATGAAAGCGTCACTAGCTTCTTTAAACTCCCATCTGTTTATCGCTTGAACGATCTTATCTTTGATCTCTGCGATCTTCTGTAGAACTTTTTCATCAACTTTGCCTTCGATCTTTCCGAAGTTCTTCCAAGTGAAGTGGAGAACTCTGTAGATGAAGTTGCCTAAGGTGGCTATTATCTCGTTGTTGACCTTATCTCTGAACACTTTCCAAGAGAAGTTCAGATCTTTCTCATGCGATGTATAGTTTATGATATAGTACCGCAGATAATCGGGATTGAATCCAGCCTTAAGGTAATCATCCTCAACCCAAACGACATAGCCTCTAGTCTTTGAGAACGTCTTACCCTCAACCTTCACCATGCCAGATGCCACTACCGCCTTTGGCAACGAATAGCCTGCACCCTTCAGCATCGCTGGCCAGAATATGCAGTGGTGATAGACGATGTCGAGTCCGATGAAGTGAGTTATGTCGCTGATCTCTCCATTCTTCCAAATCTTCTCCCAGTTCAATCCCTTAAGCTTACAGGCTTGTTCGGTGAAGGAGATGTATCCTATGGGAGCATCGACCCAGACGTAAACGACCAAATCTTCTCCGGGGAACTTAACTCCCCACTCCAAGTTTCTGGTTATACACCAATCTTTAAGTTCGGATTTAACCCACTGCCTTGCGTAGTTTAAGGCATTCTCTGTTCCCTGTAATTTATTTTCCAGATAGTCGATTAGAAATTCTCTGAAAGCCGTTAGCTTGAAGAAGTAGTGCTTCTGCTTTCTGAACTCCGCTTTACTTCCGCAGATCTTACACTTCGGCTCTTTGATTTCACCGGGTTCAAGATGTCTCCCGCATCCCTGATCGCATTCGTCTCCCCTTGCGATCGCACCACAGTAGGGGCAGATTCCTTCCACGTATCTATCCGGCAGAAACCTCTTGCATTTTGGACAGTAAGCCAGTTCTATCTCCTTAGCATAGACGTATCCATTTTCTATGAGCTTTTTTACGATCTCCTGCGTTCTGTAGTGGTTGTAATCTGCATCCGTCCTTCCGTAGAAGTCGAACTCTATGCACAACTCTTTAAAGATCTTTTGAAAGTGCTCGTGGTACCTGTCCACGAGTTCCTTTGGACTTATTCCCTCCTTCTCAGCGTTAACGACTATCGGCGTCCCATGACAGTCACTGCCACAGATGAAAAGGACATCTTCGCCCATCAATCTGAGATAACGAACGTAAACGTCAGCTGGCACGTATGTCCTTAGATGTCCGATGTGAGCCTTACCGTTCGCATAAGGCAATCCACATGTTACAAGTTTCATCCTAACTCTGCAAACCTTTGCAGAATATAAAAGTTCTCATGGCTGGAAATCTACAAGTGTAGTCTGATATCTAAACTTCTTTAGGAAGTTTCTGATCTCCTCACGATCCACATACCTTTCACCAAACGTCAAAGCCCTTCTAACTCCCTCCTCAACGACCCAAACTCCAAGCGGTGCATAGTATTCCGGCTTTATCTCCCTCAAAACGAATACCTTTCCCTTCCTCCTGATTTTTCTCAGATATTCCAGCATGGGCAACCTTGCAGCGTAGTATCCTCCACCCAGAGTCGAATACCTTTTCTTCTTTGCTATGGTTTCACCATCGTAACCGATCCATGTCGAATTCGGACTCCAAAAGCTCTTCTTATTCCAAATCTCTATTAAATTGAATGAATATTCCCCTGGCAGGATCAAAATTTCAAAGCGATTTCCGAAGTGTTCGTAGCTGAAAAACATAGCTCTATCGATCGATTCAAATTCTGCGATCTCTCTCTTTAGACTCTCACCCAAAATATCATGGACTGCCGTGATGCTCCACCTCGTTGGAACCAACCTCTTCTCTATGCCAAGCATGCCTATTGAGAATATCCTTTGGATGTAGTACGTGCTAAAACCGGCATCGAACAGCAGCTTTACTGCATCGACAGCCTTGATTTCATCGTTCCAAACTTTTTCAACCTTTCTGGGTATCTTCGGATTGTCGACCAGCTTTACGTCTTCCATTCTGGCCGCTACTCCCATGGGCTGAAGGACATCATCGAATATGGGTTTTTCAATTACCCTTTCGATTCTACCCTCCAGATCCACATGTCTGATCGATGCGGTTGCCTCCTGTAGGGTTTCGATAAACCTACCCTTTGAATGAACATCCACCAACTTCATACCCCTTATTAAAGACATCCTGATCGCGATGATATCCTCAACGCTACCCTTCCAGAGCCAGGGTGAATCCAAAAACTCTGGGTTGTCCTCTCTAACGGCTATGAGCGGTCCAACAAATACCTTAGGATATCCGAGCCTTCCAACAAAAACCGACGGTGGGGTGGGTTTCTCTATATCCCCACTTTCAATCTTAGTAGTTCTCAGCCTAAATTTCTCAAGTAGGGGGCATTTCAACCTTCCGCAGAGCAGTCTACCCTTGCATCTTGCACACTCCACGTTAAAACTTTGAGTATACAGATAAAAAGCGTTATGCATGAGCATGATCAAAATTGTTAAATATTATCATGGTTATAGTTATTATGATGTTGTAAGAGGGGGTCTTTATGGCAGTAAGAATCCTCAGAATAGAACTGAGGAGAACTACAGCTATAGTTCAAATAGACATAGATCTAAGAAAATACACAGTTATCGAGTGTTCAAACTCGCACTTTTGCAAAAGTTTTGGAATCCTTGATGGAGATTGCCCAGCTTATTGTGAGATCATAGTTGCGGCCAAAGATTACATTTACGGCAGAAGAAAGCCTAAGGCATATGTCGTTGAACTTGAACAAGATCTTATAAGGGTTTAGGAATCAGTATAGAGCCGTCCTTCCCTTCAACGATCTCTCCATGCCCCTCGATGTATAACTTAACAGTTAAGGCCGATATTATTGCATCGATGATGTTGTGATCGTTAACGTCCTTGACATCGATGAATCTCCGTAAATCCCTGATTATCTCCTTTATTTCTTTTTTCTTGTTCGCTTTCGGAGCGATACCCAAAATTACCCTAGTTGCAAAGGGGTAGACCTCGTAAACTTGAACGTTTCTACTTCTAAGTTCTTTGGCTATCTCCATACCTCTCAAAGCTATCTTTTCGATGAATTTCGGCGGAAGCAATCGGATACCCATCTTATGCAACTTCCTTTCGCATTCCCTAAAGTAGCCCTCAGCTGGAAAGCTCAATGGTGCATCTATTCCAGCAAATTTAAAATCCTCGTTGCAATCCTCAAGTATTCCTGTGTACACCACCTTATCATCTTCAATGATTGCTATGTGGCACCTCCTAACCCCAACATCGATTCCTGCAATCATAGTTTACCAGCCAACCTTTTAAGTTCTTCTCTAATCTTCAGTATTCTTTCTCTCGTTTTCTTCGTAAACCAGGCAGTTTCTGGATGTTCCCTTTCGAGTTCATCCAACCTCTTTAA
>CAZBFC010000146.1:0-8842 GCA_964491095.1 uncultured archaeon
CTACGTTCACAGACAGTTGGGCTTCGACATAATCGGTATGACTGCCTTGCCGGAGGCGAAGCTTGCGAGGGAGGCTGAAATCTGCTACGTTACGATAGCTACAGTTACCGACTACGACGTATGGAAAGAGGAGGAGGTAGATGTTGCGATGGTTCTTGAAAACATGGCCAAGAACGAAGAAAAGGTTAGAAACATACTCAAAAAACTCATACCAGCCATACCGAAGGAGAGAAACTGTCCATGCAAGGATGCACTTAAGTATGCAATAACGACACATCCTGGTAGGATAAGCTACGAAACTAGAAGGAAGCTTGGAATATTCCTGGACAAGTATTTAGATTAATTTTACTTTATATTTACCACCAGATACTTCTGCTCGGTGGAGTTTTATTGCTTAGGTTGAGCGATTCATATGTATAATTATTCCAGTACTTTATATTGATGCTAATTCTTGGAATTTTTTTGAATAAGACCTTTCCAGTATCCCATGAGTAATCAAAGCTCATATATGGATAATAGGTTATATTGCATATTAGAATTTTTGCGTATGTATGACATGCTATACATGCTTCATTTGAACTAACCATAATCATTGAGTTTTCAGACCAATTTATAAGAGGTTTGTGTGCAGAGAAATCCCCGATATTGGGATGACATTGAACGCACGTTACGTTTCTACTCATTCCTAAATGACAGAATGTACAGTTAAAGTAATGATATGGTGAGAATTTTAGCTCTATAGCTACATCTGGATGACATCTTATACAGCCTTCATCCGTAGCGTATGTAATATTATAGACCCGATAGACTGCTACTGTAAAGTAACTAAAAGCTGGAACTACTGCCTTGTATTCATAGCTAAAACCTTTAGAACCAATTAGCTTCGTTTTGAGTTTTGACCAACCGTTGTGATACCTGAGCATAATTACCTTATCTGGCGTGTAGTTCTCCCTACTTAACCAGTCCCCAGAAACTATAAACTCTATGTAACCATTTGGCTCAACAAATCCACCAGTTTTAACATCTTTAAACGTTATGTATACGCAAGAATAGACATCATATAACTCGTTCGGTGCAAATGCAACCGTAACCTTAGAAATGTTTACTCTAACCCTAACAGCCTTAGGCACCTTCACTATGAGATCTTCCAATCCGGTTTGATCAGTCACGTTTTTTGGCAGATCTATACATACGTAAACGTTTGGAGGCAGATCAAATGTTTTAGAATACAGAAGTACCTTTGGCAAACTGAGTTCAGTCGTAACATTCTCCTTAGGAGGTTGAACACCATGCATCACTAAGTTACAGAATGTTGGAAGTATGAAAAATCCTATTATTATACTCAATAACATGATTCTCATAGGCTTGAATGACCATTTCCCTGCATGCTTGATCATTATGATCACCATAATATTACTAATTCCAACTAAAAATTTGTTAACACAGACAGATATAACCCTTTCTGAAAAAATTTTAAAAGTAGAATTTCACCATGGATATCCTGGGTAGTAGCCTGATGGTAGCGATGACTGTGTACCGTTTGCTCCGACGTAGAAGTAGTAAGTTCCAGATTCATTGACGAGCTTAACTGCACCGAATCCGGTTGCGTTACCGCGGACGTATACGGTGTAATTACCGCCTGCAGAGTAGTTGTATGCATAGTAGTGCGTAGCATAGTTAGTCTCGTTCCATGTCGTCATATTCCACGATACCGTGAAGTTCAGATACTCTGCATGCCTCCACGTTATGTTCACAGGCGTGTACGTATGACACGCTATACACGCCTCGTTTGCTCCGGCCATCTTCGTACTGTTTATAGCCTGTTTGACGAACACGATATGAGCAGCCATCGATCCAGTATCTCCAGGAAGGGTTGTTAAACCGAAACCACCCGCTTGGACGTAATCCGTTCCACCAGATCCTACAGGATTCCCGAAATACCATGTTTTACCGTGGCACTCGCTACACGTTTGTGTTGGATTGATCGATCCGTAATACGTAATATGACCTAAGACGTACTTGGTACCGTAAGCCCCGTGGCAGTTCATACATGCAACAACGCTTGCTGCATGCGCCTGAACACCTGGATAGGCCGAAGTGTATGAACTCTCATTTACGGTTGCATATTGAATGCCCGTAAATCCAGTAGCTCTGTGGCATAGCTGGCAGTCGAAGACGTAACCAGACTCACCAGTATGCGGGCCGATTACACTCCGCATTTCTTCATAAACATCCGCATGACACTTCTTGCATGGAACGTTATTACCATTCCCAGATATATTATACCAGATATGCTGTCCGTGAAACAGCGAAACTGTATTGGGCAATATGATTACACCTACAGCTAGCATGAGGATCATGAAGAGTATTAACTTTGTAGCGTTCATCGTTTATAGTAAAATCGAAACGTTTAAAACATTATCGATATTCAATAATCATCTTTATAGTCTAAAGAATAAATAACTATCATCATAATAATGAATGAATATATCTCCTATAGAATGTAAGATCGTCCCGTTCTCGGAGATGAATTGGGAGTGTTGACTACCTATAAAGGCGTTTAGTTCCTAGCCAACAGATTTAATGGTATGCTAAACGGATATGCACAAATCTCTCCACTTCCTAGTGCTGTGAGGATGTCAAAGCAATTAAATGATAGTTATTCGTGACATTTAAACAAGACTTATAAAGGTGAGTTCACGAATAGCTTAGGAGATGAAATAAACACGAAAGGGCAGAGATGCAAAGTAGAGTTCCCCTGATGAAGCTCGATTCGTAAAGCCGGACAGAACGGGAGATCTCCTTAAAGTTGTTTATGTCATCTTAGTTAAACTCTGAAAATTTTATTTTAAAAAATAAAAACAAATTATTTAAAATATAGGCAGTTGATTTACCATGGATATCCTGGGTAGTAGCCTGGTGGTAGCGATGACTGTGCACCGTTTGCTCCGACGTAGAAGTATGAGCCATTTGTAAGCTTAACCGCACCGAATCCGGTTGCGTTACCGAGGACGTATACTGTGTAATTACCGCCTGCGGAGTAGTTGCTTGCATAGTAGTGCGTAGCATTCTGAGTTTCAGCCCATGTCGTCATGTTCCATGATACCGTGAAGTTCAGATACTCTGCATGCTTCCATGTTATGTTCACAGGCGTGTACGTGTGACACGCTATGCACGCCTCGTTTGCATCTACCATGGTCTTATCCTCGATTGCACCCATGATGAATCCGTTGTGTGCCGCCCATCTACCAGCATCATTAACATTGGGATCAACCCATCTGTATGGTGATCCATATTTGGTCATGTCCTCAAATCCGCCAGCAAAGAATCCTGGAACCGTACTTACATAGTATGTTGTATTGCCAGTCTTGTTCGCCGCATCGTACTGATGGCAGAGCATACATGCAACAACGCTTGCTGCATGTGCCTGCCGACCAGCCGTATACTGGGCATATGATGTAGTGACGTTGGCGTACACTATGCTTGCATTGGCTCTGTGACAGGCGTAGCAATCTCCTGAATCCACCGTATAAGTTACAGACTTAAGCAACACCGTTCCGTTGGGATATGCCGTATAATTGCTAAATTGTTCAGAGAGATCTTTGTGGAACGCTGACATCTCCAGTTCACAGTAGACATCGTAATGACATTTGCTACATGGAAGGTAATTCTTTCCAGAGATGTTGTACCATATGTGCTGTCCATGGAACAGTGAGACAGTGTTCGGTAGTATCACCAAGCCCGTTGCGGCGACTATCACTGTTAGCAACAATACCTTACTTAGATTCATAACCCTACACCTCCTAATACATGGTTACCTACTTTAACTTTATAAATTTTATTAAACATCTCATTATCATGTATAAACTTTTCGAAAATCGTTCACATTCTTACCATGCCAGCGGTTAGGTGTCAACGGATGTTACACATCGAACTGATAATGTTAAATTGAATATTTATACTTAGAGAAAATTTTAAATAACCGTAGGTAAATCGTTAAATAGATATTTGTGCAAAGTATAATTATTATAAGAGTTGTGGTCATTATGAGGTGGTATTATGAAGTTAAGTAGAAGGAACTTTCTTAAGCTCGTAGCGGCGATGGGTGCCACGGCATTTGTAACAAACTATAAGGCAGAAATCGTCAAGGCTCTTGAAGAAGTAAGAGACTACTGGCATATCTGCTGGCTCAACGGTGCTGCTTGTACTGGCTGCACGATCTCGTTTGCGCAGACTGCGGATCCAGACATCATCGAAATTTTAACGAGTATAACCGTCGGCAACTCAAAGCTTCCGATCGCACTGCCGGATTACATGGAGACTATTCATCCCGCCTCCGGCTGGCTTGCTGAGCATCTAAAGGAGAGGTGGAGAAATGGAACCAAAGGTAGAAGGATTCTGATCATTGAGGGAGCCATCCAAAAACCCGGGTATTGCGTGATCGGTGGTAAGGACTTCAGGGAGCATGTTAAGGATGCTGTGGAGTACGCCGATCACATAATAGCATTCGGAGCATGCGCATGCTTCGGTGGAATTCCATCATCAAAACCGAATCCAAGCGGTGCCATGGGTTTACAGGAATTTTTGAAGGAAATCGGTAGAGATGATATCGCTGAAAGGGTTATAAACCTCCCGTGCTGTCCCGGGCATCCAGATCATCTGATAATAACCCTAACATCCGTTATGCTTGGAATTAAGCTTGAACTCGACGAGCACAATAGGCCTAAGGTATTCTTCGGCAGGAACATGCACCTCGCCTTGTGTCCATACAGACCGTACTATGATATGGGCATATTCACGACCAAACCGGGAGAGGAGGGTTGCAAGTACAAGTTCGGATGCAAGGGGCCGGAAGTTAGAACGGATTGTGCACTTAGGAAGTGGAACAACCACGTAAGCTACTGTGTGCAAGTCGGTGCTCCGTGCATAGGATGCGCTGAGCCGGGATTCCCAGACAGATTCCTGCCTTTCTACGAACCTGTAACCAACAGAAGACCGTTCTTCAACATAGATCCAAACTACATTTGGGTTGGAGGATCGGTTTTGGCCGGTGCAGCGGCTTATAAGGTTAAGAAGAAGGAGGAGTAGGTATGGTTAAGGTTGTAGTCGATCCGGTTACGAGGATCGAAGGTCATCTGAGGATAGAGATGGATCTAAAAGAGATAACCACAGATACGGGCAAATGGTACATCGTCGGTGAGGCTAAGAGCGCTGGGATGTTGTTCAGAGGTTTTGAGATATTCCTCAAGGGAAAAGATCCGAGAGATGCTTTCTTCTTCACTCAAAGGATATGCGGTGTCTGCCCGGCTGCGCATGCTGAGGCATCAAATCAGGCCCTAGATATAGCTTTCAATGCCGTTCCCGTTCCCCCCGCAGCCACTCTAATTAGGAACATAATCCAGTGTGCGTACTACATCTACGACCACATGATACATACCTATTTGCTCGTAGGTCCCGAACTCGGAATCCTGTGCAACTATCCCCCGATGATTCCACCGGCTTTGGGTAAGGAGGGTATAGCAAAGCTCGGACTTGGAAGCAGCTACGCCAAATGCATAGAAATGCAGAGAAAGGCAAACGAAATAATAGCCCTTTGTGGTGGAAAGTTCCCCCATCACGCATGCGGATATCCCGGAGGTGTAACTGTTAAACCGACGAGCGAGAGGATAGCTGGAACCGTTGCTAGGGCTGTTGAAATTTGGGAGTTCGTAGCGAAAACGATGATCAACGATATACAAGCTATAATACAGGCCAGCGAGACCGTAGGTGAGAAGGTAAGCGAGATCTTAGGTGTCGACATAAGGGGTTTGGAGGATATAGGCGTGGGAACCGGTTACTTCCTAAGCTATGGAATGTTGCCCGATCCTGAAAATTACGATGACTGGCTTAAGATAGCGTATGGAGAAAAGGGTAGAAGGAAATCCGCAGTCATTCATGCCGGAGCCTGGGATGGCAACTTCAAGGACTTCGATCTTAATAAGATACAGGAATCCGTCAAATACTCGTGGTATTCGGACGAATACTCCGGCAAAAAACCGAATGAAGAGGAGACGATAGTTCAGATGAACAAGCCCAGAGCGTACTCATGGATCAAGGCACCGAGATACAACGGCAAGGTTTACGAGGTCGGACCTTTGGCGAGGATGATAAACACCTTTGGCCTGAAATGGAGGATTCCAAGGGTACATCCAATCACAGGCGAAGATTTGGGAGATTTCGTTTACGAGGTCAGAAATCCAAAGGGTTCGGTACTTGATAGGGTTGTTGCAAGGGTTGCAAATGCCTTAATCTGCGCGAACAAGTTGATCGAATACGCCAAAATGCTTGTGGAGTACAAGGACTCATCGATCTGCAACTACAAGGATGTTCCAGATAAGGGTGAGGGATTCGGGCTTTACGAAGCTCCGAGAGGTGCACTGTTGCACTACCTAAAGATAAACAACAAGGTCATAGAGAGGTACCAGTGTGTCGTTCCAAGCACTTGGAACCTAAGCCCAAGAGATGACATGGGCCAGCCTGGTCCCGTTGAAACATCATTGCAATGCGGAACGACCTGGCTTCCGACTATGGATGTACCAAGCGTTTGCAGTGCGATATGGGGCAACGATTATGGCAATTTGCTGAAGAGTGCTTTGGCTCCGCTTGGATTGGCCGAGCTCAACATGGAACCGGTCAACGGACAGAAGTTCAACACGACCATAGCGTTGCTTATCGTTAGAAGCTTCGATCCGTGCATAGCGTGTGCCGTCCATATCATAAAGAGGTGAGAGTATTTCCACAATATTTTTCTTTATATTTTTAACTATATGATATATCAAAAACTCTGAAAAAGCTTATCTTCAAGCAAGGTATCGGTTGATTGTGATACTTGGAATAGACATCGGTGGAACCTTCACAGATCTCGTTTATTTTGATGGCAAATCCTTCTCAATTGTTAAAGTCCCTACAACCCCAAAAAGGCCGGCTGATGGTGTTCTGAATGCTATAGAGACTTCAGGATTAAACTTAGATAGAGTCTCAGTCTTGATCCATGCCACAACACTCGGAACAAACATGTTTCTTGGACAGGAAGGATTGACACCACCAAAGCTAGCTCTGGTTACAACAAAAGGCTTTAGGGATGTCATAGAAATCGGAAGGCAAAAGAGAGCAGAGCTATACAATTTATTCTTTGAAAAACCAAAACCGTTGGTTAGGAGAAGGGACAGATTTGAAGTTGAGGAAAGGATAGATTCTAAAGGTAGGATCGTCACACCTCTAAATGAAGATGAACTGTACGAATTGGCTAAAACTCTTCAGAGCTATGATGTTATTGTAATTTCTTTCCTTCACAGCTACAAGAATCCAACCCATGAGATTAAAGCCAAGGAAATTCTGAAAAGGCTCTGCCCAAACGCTGAAATCGTAACTTCGCATGAAATCGATCCTGAATACAAAGAATTCGAGAGGACAAGCACAACCGTTCTAAACGCATTCTTAAAGCCGATGATGTCCAAGTACCTTAGATCGTTGCTTGATTCCCTACAAAGGAAGGGTTTTAAAGGTAAGTTTTTCGTAATGCAGAGTAGTGGCGGTATCTCTACGGTTGATGTTGCCATGAATATTCCGATCGCATTCGTCGAATCTGGGCCAGCGGCTGGGGCTGTTGCTGTGGCGTATTACTCAAAGATCATCGACGAAAAGAATGTGATAGGATTCGACATGGGAGGGACTACTGCTAAAGCTTGTACGATAGTAGATCACGAGCCATCGATAACGACGGAGTACGAGATAGGTGGAAAGATACACGCCGGAAGGATAGTTAAGGGTTCGGGCTATCCAGTCAGATTTCCGTTCATTGATCTAGCAGAGGTGAGCGCCGGAGGAGGAACCATAGCTTGGATAGATGAAGGCGGAGCGTTAAGGGTTGGGCCGATGAGTGCTGGAGCAGATCCAGGCCCGGCATGCTATGGAAAGGGAAACGACAGGCCAACGATTACGGATGCTCATCTCGTGTTGGGAAGACTAAGCGAAAGGCTCAGTACCTTAAGACTGAGAAAGGATCTAGCCAAGACGGCTATAGCCAAACTTGCCGATCAGCTTGGAATGTGCTTGGAGGAGACAGCTAGTGGAATTCTGGAGCTTGCAAACATCGTCATGGCAAAAGCATTGAGGATTGTAACCGTAGAGAGAGGATACGATCCTAGGGACTTTGTTATGTTCGTTTTTGGCGGGGCTGGAGGTCTGCATGGTGTCGATCTAGCCAAAGAGCTTAACGTCAAATGTGTTCTTGTTCCTCAGCATGCCGGTGTTTTCTCAGCGTTTGGGTTGTTACTTTCCGATTACAGGATTGACAAGGTAAAGAGTTTACTTATTTCTGTTAAAGGCGTGAGAGATGAGTATATAGAATATCAATTTGAAAAGTTGGTAAAATCTGCCATCGAAGATATCAAGCTTGAAAGCGTTGAGATTAAAGTGATCAGGCAGATAGATTTTAGATACAAGGGTCAAGCTTACGAGATAACCGTTCCATGGAATGGAAACATCGATAAGGCGGTTGAAGATTTTCACAAAAAGCATGAAGCTTTGTACGGATTTAGTTCGCCAGAGGAAGAAGTGGAAATCGTCAATTTAAGGGTTACGGCTATAGGAATTATGCCAAAGCCTAAGATGGTTGCTGAAGAATTTAAAGAGTATGAACCAAAGCCCGAATACCATAGAGATGTCTACTTTGATGAATGGATTAAAACTTCCATTTACGCTCGCAGCAAGCTCAAGGCTGGAGCAAGGATTGAGGGACCGGCTATAGTTGAAGATTACGATACGACCATAGTCATTCCACCAGGTTGCTATGGTATCGTCG
>CAZBFC010000147.1:0-1842 GCA_964491095.1 uncultured archaeon
TCATCATCCCGCCCATCAGCATAAAAAACGTTCGCCTCTTTGCCAGTTGATATAACCCCACCTAACGCTCTGATGTACCCCTTTGCCGAGAGCTTGTACAAAGCCTTTAAAGTTCTCAGATCGAGGACTTCTGCGTATATCTTTCTATCTTCCATTCCCTTCTCTTTAATCCTAAGCTTGTCCAGATACGCATCTATCTGCCTTAGCTCGGATTCTTTCATTAAGATATCGTTTGCAGAGGTGGTATATTACTATTGCCTCTGAATTCCATCTCAGTCATTTCATGGAGCCAGATTTTTAAGCAAAAACTATGAAAATCGATCGATGAGAAAAGTTGAGGTTTATCCAGTTGAATTACCATTGATAAAGCCGGGAGACGATTTGGCAAAACTTATAGCCGAAGCTTTCGAGCTTGAAGATGGTGATATAGTTGCGATATGCTCAACAGTCGTTTCAAAAGCTGAGGGAAGGATTACAGATTTAAAGCAATATAAGCCAACAGATGAAGCTAAGAATATCGCTGAAAGGCTTGGTATCGAGCCTGAATTCGCTCAGGCGGTCTTGAATGAAAGCGAGGAGATACTGATAGACTATCCCTTCTTGCTCGTTAAGGCAAAGTTTGGAAACATCTGCGTAAATGCTGGAATAGATAGATCGAACGTAGAAGCTGGTAAAATCCTGCTTCCACCGGCAGATCCTGATAGAAGTGCCGAAAAAATCCGTAAGAGGCTTGAAGAATTGACTGGCAGGAGGGTTGGAGTTATAATAACGGATACAAACGGCAGATGCTTCAGAAGGGGAGTTGTGGGATTTGCAATCGGTATATCTGGAGTTAGGGCTATGAGGAATTGGATTGATAAGCTAGATCTCTTCGGCAACAGACTTGAGAAAACTGTAGAATGCGTAGCCGATGAGATTGCAGCCTTTGCCAACCTCATGATGGGTGAGGGAGACTGGGGGATTCCTGTGGTTGTATTCAGGGGCTTAGATCTACTTGGAGATGGAAGCATGGATGAGATCTACAGAAGCGAGGAGGAGGATATAATTAGGAAGTGCCTAAAGGAAGGATTATTAAGAGATCGATCGGCTAACCGTCGATGCTCTACATAATCTTCTTAACTGGCATCTGCAACCTCAAGTGTAAGTACTGCGGAGGAACGATTCCGAGCTACGTCATGCCTCACGAGATTCAGTATTCTATCAGAGATCTTAAAGATTTCATATCACAGGACGAAAGACCTTCAATAGCATTCTATGGCGGAGAACCGTTGTTGAGAGTAGATCTGATGGAGAGGATCATGGATGAGATCGAAGCCGAGCACTACATCCTTCAAACCAACGGTTTGCTTTTGCACAAGCTTAGGGAGGATTATCTTAGCAGATTTTCTACAATTTTGGTCTCTATAGATGGAAGGAGGGAGGTTACGGATTTCTACAAAGGCGAGGGAGTCTACGATAGGGTAATCGAGAATGTCAAAAGGATCAGACCGATTTACAAAAATGAACTGATAGCGAGGATGGTTGCAACCGAGAGAACCGACATATATGAGGACGTTCGACATCTGATATCTTTAAATATGTTTACCCATGTCCATTGGCAGATCGATGCCGTTTGGAGTCCTGAGGGGTTATGGAAGGACTTCACAGGCTGGACAAAGCGATATAACGAAAGCCTTACGAAACTCGTAAACTATTGGGTTAAGGAGATGGAAAATGGAAAAATATTGGGTATAGTTCCATTCTTAGGAGTTCTAAAGGCTTTACTCGGCTATAAGAATACATCCCCGCCATGTGGCTCTGGAGTCAATTCGTTCGCCATCACGACGGATGGGAGAATTTTGG
>CAZBFC010000148.1:0-2586 GCA_964491095.1 uncultured archaeon
TTGGGAGCTAGGGTTGTTGCGGTGGACATAAATCCAATGAAGCCGATAGAGGGTGTCACTTTCATAAAGGGAGATATAACAAAGCCCGAGACTCTCGAAGAGATCAGAAAGGTTAGAGAAGAGTTTGATGTTGTTCTATGCGATGCCTCGCCTAAGATCAGCGGCAAGTGGACAATAGACCATCTGCTTTCGATAGATCTGGCAAGGGCTGCTTTTAGCATAGCCAAGCAGGTACTGAAAGAGGGAGGCAGCTTCGTTGTGAAGATATTCCAAGGTGAGGAGATCCAGAATATATTCAACGAATTTAAGCCGTTCTTTAGGTTTAAAAAGTTTCACTCGCCCAAAGCCTCAAGGAAGAGTAGTGCCGAAATTTACTTCGTTGGTAAGGGGTTCAAGAAACCGTAATCTAACGTTCTTCTTATTCAAGCTCGTAAGTGGAACGAACACGAGTTCGTTGTTGCGTCGTTGAATTTTTAGAGTGGTATCGAAGAGTGTTGAGATCAATATCTCCTCGCTTCTACTCTGTGCACCTTCGATGAGCATGCCGATGATGATTCCACCTTTCTCTTCAACGGTAGGTAACAGATGAAGTAAGAAACCGTACAACCTGTTAAGTCCATGGATGGCCAAAAGTTCCGATAGACATGTAACGATCACGGCACAGTTTGGTGTGGTATTTCTTGAGATCTGGAGCAGGATCTCCTGTAGATTTGACGGGTTCACACTTATGGAGTTAAACCTTCGAGTGTTGAACGAGAAGATCTTGGCCCTTCTTCCTTCAAGAACCTTATGAACGAGGTATGGGTTTGAGGAGATCCACAATACCTCTCTATTCTCAACGAGTTTCAGTATGGCCAGATAGGCATCAAGACCCAAATTCGATAGTATCAGTATTCGAGTGATGTCTTTATCACCATCACTACTAATCATCATAATGCTAATGATAAAAATAATATTTAAAACTTTCCTAATCTCTCAAGTAGACATAATACTATTATAGGTAACATCACCGTCGCATCGCCGTACAAGGTTACATGCCTGGCTTTTTCGCTCACCTTTCCCCAAGAGATCGCCTCTCTAACTCTCGCCCCGCTCAGACTACCATCCCACTCAACAGCTGTGGTGATGTAAACTACGTAGTCCAATCCTCCCTTAAACTGATTCCACCATATGGTATGGTGTTTGCTTATCCCTCCACCGATTACAATTGCACCGGTCTTTTCTGCATTGAAAACTATATCGCTAAGCTCATCCTCATCCTTAAGAACGTCGATGATGAAGTCTCTATGGGTCTGGTAGAATATCCAGAGCTGACTTCCAACGGCTCCATCGGTTATGCCGGGAATGTACATCGGAATCTCATTCTTGTAGCACCAGTAAATTATCGAGCTTTCAGCATTCGGCTCATTTTCAAGCCTTTTGCCTATCTCCCAGACAAACTCCCTAGTTGACAGTCTCTTCTTCTCAGAGTATATCTCCTCAAGCATCGGTAGGAGCTTCTCTTCGATTATAAGTCCGTAGCTCTCGTTTGGAGCTAGGATGTTGCCTATTCTATTTATACCCCTCCTATGCAATTCAGCATCGTCGAGCATGAAGCTTCCATGGTAGTAATCCCTCCATATCCTTGCCAGATCGTGGTCGAGGGTTCCGCACGTTGTTATGATAACATCGACAAGCTTCCGTTTAACTAGCTCTCTAATCACTCCTCTAGTTCCGGTAGCTACTATGCACGCTGGAAACGATAGAAATACCACCGTATCCTTATCTTTCACCATTTCCTCGATTATATCTACCGCCACAGCCAAATCCTTCGCAGTAAAACCACCCGATTTGAACAGTTGCTTTATCAGCTCGTTGACTGTCATTCCAGCCCTTATTTCGATATCCTCAACCTTCGGAAGATCCATGCCTGAAGGTTTGCAGAGGGCTTAAAAATTTTGAAATGTTATCATAGCAATGAGATTTGACGAGATAAGGATTTTGCCAAAATCCAGCTTAAAGATGGTGTTTACGATCTTGCCGGATTTAGCGCCGAGCAGGCTACTGTATCTTAAAAGCTTGGTAACTGATTCTCGGTGGGGAAATACCAAAAACACATTCCATTAGAGATAGATAGTCAGGAAAAGGTCACCGAATTTATCAGAAGAAATAGATTAAAGCTAAGCGTACATCGAAAGCAGATACGTTCCAAGCTCGAACGATAAGGAAGACTGCAAAAGAGGTGATAGAATTTGCGAGATCTTTGGCTGAGAAGAAAAGAGAGGTTTGAAGTGATAAAGAATTACGTTGGAAAAGATTGTAGAAACTAGCAAGAAGATATTTGACGGGTTCGAAGTTTGGAAGTGTGCTTGAAGATTGGACCGCCGGAAGTGATGTCGATATACTCATCCACTCAAAAGATGTTCCAGAGAGGGCATTTGAGAGAGCTAAAATTGAAATTGAAAAAATTTACCGAACTTACACCCTCCACTTGGTAAACGGCAAAAGTTTCGAATTCTATAAGAGAACATGAAACTAGTTTATCATCAGCCTCAGAACCGTGGAGGTTCATCATAGTTCAGAATGTGCAAACGTCATCATCGGCTC
>CAZBFC010000149.1:0-5875 GCA_964491095.1 uncultured archaeon
ATGATTGTTAGCCGCATCTTTCAACACCTCCTTAAACCATTCACAATATAGTATGGATTCAATGGTATTTAATCCTTATTGTTATAATAATGAGGGAAATTACGATCCAAAATAAATTTAAATTGACATTTGAAAATTAAAAGCCATGAATCAGAAAATCCTCTTAGGCTTAGCGTTGGGAGTTGCAGTTGTTTTAATAGTTGTAGCATTCAGTATGAGCATATCACCCTACATATCCGTCTCAGAACTCGTTAAAAAGCAAGAAGCTTATGGTGTTCAGGTTGTTGGGACGATAGTTCCAAATTCTACGGTCATAACAGATAAAGGTGTTTACTTTAAACTCACAGACGGTGAAGCAACCGTAACTGTCTACTGTGAACATCTACCGGCAAATTACAGGGAGGGAGTGCAGGTGGTCGTGGTTGGTGATTACTACAATGGAACTCTGCATGCTGCACAAGTTCTCTTCAAGTGCGCGAGTAAATACACTCTGTTTGGTTAATTTTAAAATTTCAAAAAAGATATATATTGGATTTACATAGCGAAGTCCATGGGCAAGCTAAAAATCTTGTTTGCACTAGTTATACTCATGGCAATTTTGGTTCCCGTGAGTGCCAGCGATATACAAAGATGTGCCATGTGTCATTCAAAGATAACGGTTAATTTTACCAAATCTCTACACTACACCGTTAATGGGATAAAAAACGGATGGGAACAGGGAATGGGTAAGGATTTTAACATGCCAGTTCCAGAAAAGTGTCTCGCCTGCCACATCGAAAACTGTTCAACCTGTCATCCAGTTCATAAGGCTCTGCCGAACATGACGACTTGCATCGAATGTCACGAACACAACATCGGTGTGAACTACATAGGATACCTGGTTGAGATGTCTGGAAAGGGACCAAGTCCCGATGTACACTACCTTCACAATCTAACATGCACAGACTGTCACAAGATCAAGGAAATACACGGAGATGGCAACAACTACACCTTTGCCTGGTTCGCCGTAAAGGTTAGATGTGAAGATTGCCACATGAATTCGAGTGCTGTAATTAAGGGAATGAGACCGAAGCAGTACGATCCCAGTCTACTGGCGCATAAGATACATCAGGGAATAGTCTCTTGTTTTGCCTGCCATGCTACATGGTACCAAACATGCTACAACTGCCATCTGAAAACTATGAAGATCGACAAGCTCACTACAAGCGACTTCCACCTACTCAAAGGTCGTGACGGAAAGTTGTACCCAGCATGCATCATGTCAGCAACGTTGGACGGTAAAACGTCCAAGGTAATTGGAATCGTTATGCCACACACGATATCTCCAAAGGGAAGGGATTGCAGCGATTGTCACACAAACAGCGAAAAGGTGTTCTGCGTTGGATTTGACGGAAGGATCGTTGGCCCACCGGGAACATCGTTTGCCAATCCGCCAGATAAGTTGGTTATAACGATCCCAGTGATCGGACTTAAGCTCGATACGGGGTTGCTTGGTTCGGTAATAATTGGAGGTACTCTAGTTGGTATATGCCTCCACTATCTCAAGAGAAGGATAACCATGGGAGGTGAGTAGTTATGGGTCATGCGGGTGGGGAGTATGTTGAGGTTCATAGGCAGCATCTCCTTTACAGGGTAACCCATTGGGGCATAGTCATCACGGGTCTGATAATTGGATTCACTGGGCTTAGACTTGGAGGAATCTGGGGTGTTAACTTTCCGCAAGACTACGAACTCACACTCTACATCCACGTATATCTTGGCTTTGTATTTGCATTCTTCTGGATCCTGATGTTTCTCCAACTCATAACACACGAGTGGAAGTGGTTTGGATTTCACAGGTTCCCGTATTCGATAAAGTTCCTGATTGCAGAGACCAAGGCTTGGCTTGGAATAGGCCCACACGTTGAGGATCCCAGATGCTACGATCCCAGAAGAGGAGATTACGTTGAGAAGATAATACCCACCGAGGTCATAGTTCCATGGACGTACATACTGTTGACGATCATCATGGGTATAACGGGCCTGGCACTCTTCTACAGAGATCTCTTTGCACCTGTAATTGAATTGGCCGATAGGTATGCGTACATACTTGGACTTAGCAGTGGTGTCGAGTTGCTCAGAGTGATCCACAGGGTTGTCATGTTCATATACCTGATGATGATGCTGGTCCATGCATACGCATGCTTCGTCTTCGGAGTCATAAAGTCTATGATAACCGGTAAGAAGCTTGAGAGGATCTGTAAGTAATTTTTAAAATTTTTAATTTTTTAGTGGTGATTAAATGGATATTGGAGAAGTTTTACTAATACTCTCGGCGATTTTCTCGGCTATAAGCATGTATGGATTTTTTAAACGTTTGAGGTTGGGACTCTACGCTTTGATCGGTTATAACATCACGATCTTGCTTGCGTTGTTTTTGCTGATATACTACTTCCTGATCCATGATTTTAATGTTCTCTACGTTTACGAGTTCTCTGATCTTACTCTACCAGTGATATACCTCATCAGCGCAGTCTGGGCCGGAAAGGAAGGGTCGCTTTTACTTTGGGTTTCGTTCTTGGCAGTCATGAACCTAATATTCTACTTCTCAAAGAGAGATAACGTAGCTCTAACTATATCATCCTTTGTCTTTTTATTCTTAACGTGCGTTCTCATTACAATTTCAAATCCGTTTATCAGGCTGAACTTTACACCTCCAAATGGATATGGCCTGAATCCACTGCTCAGAACGATCGAGATGGTTCTGCATCCTCCAGTGGTTTTCTTGGCATATTCAAGCATGACCATACCATTCTCCATAGTCCTTTCAGGCGTTTACAGGAGAGAAAATTGGATTAAAGATGCAAGAAGATGGCTTCTCGTAACCTGGATATTTCTAACTTTGGGGATATTTCTGGGAATGTGGTGGTCATATAGGGTTTTGGGCTGGGGTGGATTCTGGGGCTGGGATCCTGTTGAAAACGCATCTCTTTTACCTTGGTTGACGGTTACAGCTTTGCTTCACGGAATAATTGTCGAGGAGAGACGAAGAGGTCTGAGAAATTTGAACTTCTGGCTTGCCGTTCTATCCTTCGACCTCGTCATCCTTGCAACTTTCATTACCAGAAGTGGTATCATCACATCTGTTCACGCTTTCGCCGAAAGTCCAGTTGGAGAAGCTTATCTATTGCTCATAATAATCTCAACACTTCTAGCCTTTGCGATATGGATGAAGAGAAGAGATTTCATGGTTTCAAATCAGGTTCCAACGCTCAGCAGAGAGTACATGCTTTTTCTGAACATTCTACTGTTGCTAATTTCAACATTCACAGTCCTTTTGGGAACCTTAGCTCAGATATCTGTTTCAGTTAGCAGGAGGTATTACGAGTCGATAGAACTACCGTTGATGGCTATAATAATAGTTTTATCTGGCATATGCACATCAATGGGTTGGATATTTGACAGAGAGAGATTTCTGAGAAAGCTTAAGGTTTCGATAGTCGTTGGAATATTGGCCGGATCGATCGTATTTGCCTTAAGCAAGGCAACGATCTTGAGTGTTGTTGTTGTGATATGTGCCTTTGCAACGATCGGCCACGTTTTCGACATCAACTTAAGTGGAAGAAGGTTTGGTGGTTACATAGCCCATTTGGGAGTCATGTGTCTGTTGATCGGAGCCATAGGTGCCTGGGTTTACGGTGTGAACTACAGTGTCACGCTTGACGTCGGACAGCATGCCGAGATAGGTTCTATCGAGGTTAAGCTGCTCGATGTGGGGATGATGGAGGAATTCGATAAATTTGTAATCGTAGCCAAGCTTTGGCTAAAGTACGGCAACGATGAGTTCGTACTATATCCAAAAGATTACGTGTACAAGATAATGCGACCGGACAGGATCGTCGCGGTAGTTGATATAATATCAACGCCATTTAAGGATATCTACGTTGCAATGCCAAGCTTCATGCACGGATTTTACTTCGAAATTCACATAGTACCTCTGATAGCTTTTGTCTGGATCAGCATGATATTGCTGACGTTTGGAGGCCTGTACGCAATAGTTAGAAGATAGTTGGAATTTGACATCCTCAAATAGTAGAAGTGAAAAATATTTGGCAAACTTTTTACAAAACTAACCTCCATCGTTTACTGTAAAGCATTTAATCTTCGGTAACCCTGCTAGAGTTGCTAGGAAATCTATCGAAATTAACGAACCTTCAACTCAAGCTGTGAGATCTTCGTATCAACAACCATGAAGGCCACATACATCAGCAGAAATGATACCATAACCATCGAAAGCGGAACTCCAATTTTAAGTCCAATCTGTGCTGTGGTGGGATGAAGGGAAAAGAATATCCTTGTAGATATGTAGCTGAGCGGAATCGTTACATATGCAAATATCGCAAATATACTTGAAACCTTTGCCTTATCTTCGATCTCATCGATCGATGCTCTCAATGCAAAGTATGCAGCGTATGCAAACCATAAAATCAGAACTGTAGTTTCCCTAGGATCCCAGTTCCAGTACGTACCCCAAGCGACCTTTGCCCATATCGATCCACTTATCAAAGCAGCCGTGATCATGAAAAATCCTACCTTCGCCGAAGAGGATGCTATTATGTCCCACTTGAGCTCTCTACTCCTCAAAAACAGAATCGATGCCATCAGTGTAACTGTGAAGGCTGTGAACGACGTGATCGCCGAGGGTAGGTGGAAGAATATTATTCTGTAGTTGTTTCTGAGCGTAGGTTCTGGAGATTGTGGAAGTTTCATCGCACTGTATATTCCGATTATGAACAGAATTGTTGCTGTGATCATCAACACTGCCGCCAATCTTTTCATAGCACTTAAGCGTGTTTAGAGCTATTTGAATGTATCGAAAATGTTGTTTAACCTAAGTGTAAACTCCGAATAATGAGAATGTTCAACACGTTCACAAAGAAGGAGGAAGAGCTAAAGCTTGAAAAGACCGTTAAGATTTATGTCTGCGGAATAACAGCATACGACTACTCGCACATAGGACATGCAAGAACATCTGTTTTCTTCGACACCTTAAGGAGATTCTTAGAGTTCAAAGGACATAGGGTTATCTACGTTCAAAACTTTACCGATGTCGATGATAAAATCGTTCGAAGGGCTGTGACTGAGGGAAAAACACAAAAAGAGATCGCTGAGAAGTTTATCGAAGAATACTTTAGAGATATGGAAGCTTTGAACGTTAGAAGGGCAGATTACCATCCAAAGGTCACCGATCACATTCAAGATATAATAGATGCTGTTCAAAAGCTGATAGAGAAGGGTTACGCGTACGAGGTTGAGGGTGAGAACGGGAAGGATGTATACTTCCACGTTCCTTCATTCCCAACCTACGGAAGGCTCTCCGGAATGAGCTTAGAGGAGCTCAACAGACATAGGATTGAACCAGATCCGAGGAAGAGAGACGTAAAGGACTTTGCTCTATGGAAATCTGCAAAGGAAGAGGATCTTAAGGCTAGAGCCGTTTTTGAATCTCCATGGGGTTTAGGCAGGCCGGGATGGCACATCGAATGCTCCGTGATGTCTGCGAAGTATTTGGGTGTTCCCTTTGACATCCACGGAGGAGGTAGAGATCTGATATTTCCCCACCATGAGAACGAAAGAGCTCAAAGCTACGCCTTGTTTGGAGTTGAGCCCGTTCGCTACTGGATACACAACGACTTCGTAACGATAAGGGGAGAAAAGATGAGCAAGAGCTTGGGTAACATCGTCAGGATCAGAGATGTTCTGCAGAGGTACGACGGTGAGGTCTTAAGATATTTCCTCATCTCTGCCCATTATCGAAGTCCATTGGATTTCAGTGAGAAGGCATTGGAAAGGGCAAAGAAGTCGTACAACTCGCTTAAGAACTCGCTAGAGCTTT
>CAZBFC010000150.1:0-5937 GCA_964491095.1 uncultured archaeon
AATCGAATTCTTCCCTCTTCGTATCGACTATGACGTAGTCATTCGTTAATTCGCCAAAATAAATACGAGGCTGTGTCACATTTATCTTACCTTTTGGCGGTATATCTCTGATTATAAGCTCTGGTAGCCCCTCCTTGGAGATCGCGTTGACTGGTGAGGCTACAACTCCATAGCCGTGTGTATAGATCAAATGTATGTTCACCCACGTTTTGGCCGTTGTCGGAAGCAGATCGGTAGACAGTTCCCTGGCTGAGATCATAACCTGAGTGTATCGGCCATCTATTGTGTATCTATCAATGTCAACGTCGTTGATTACGTAATACGTTCTTATCTGCTGAATCTGCCTGTAAACTTCCTTGAGGGGACGATGATCCCAAAGTCTTATGTTGTCTATAGTTCCCCTATTTCTTTCGATCTTTTCAAGGGTCAGATTTTCAAAAACCTCGTACCTTCGCTTTTTAACATCGGTAAGGCCGTATGCGAACTTAGTCCAATTTATACTGTAGCCTATGTACCTCCATTCCATCTGAAGTTCGTTAGGCTCAACCTTAAACTTCTGAATTGCAAATGGAACCAAACCGAGAGAGATTATCGCGATAGCTAGGAAGACCACAAATATTATGGCAAGACTCTCAAAGCTCCTTCTCCCAAAGTAGAGAGATGCTCCAGCGAATACGATAGCCAAGATGGACATGAAAAGCATTGCTGGCATTACAACGTTCACTTCGGTCCAACTTGCCCCAGAAACAACTCCGTGCTGGGAGGAAAGCAGATCGAACCTTGCGATGTATAGATAGGCTGAGATCAAAACGAACACCGAAGCTGATAGAATTGCAAAGTGCGTGTAACCGGCTTGGGGAAATAGTTCTTTGAATTCCTCAAAGCTCCTGACCCACCTGAAAACGTAAGCGTAGTAAAGGACTGCAATCATAAGGCTAAAGACCAACGTTGTTACAACTGCTGAAAGGATAAGTTTGATGAATGGCAGCTTGAATACGTATAGAGAAACATCGTTTTTAAATATCGGATCCTTCAGACCGAATTCGACACCGTTCAAGAAGTAAACAAGACTAATCCAGTTGTTCGAAAGCGTATAGGCTATGATCAGCGAAAGTATCAGATCTACAGAGTGATAATACTTTATAGGTTCTCCTAAGAACTCTTTAACTGCTCTCCTAATCATAAATGCGTTTAACGTTAAAATTGCGAGTGTTATCAAGAATATCAGACCAAACAGCCCCAATCTATAGCCAAGCATTTCTAAAAATATATTTCCAAAGCCCAGAGATTCAAACCAGAGGTATTCGGTATAGAGAACGGCAACGACGTAAGTTAAGATCAGATCGAGAATTAAGAATACGATCAACGTAATCGTTTTCCTGGGAATACCGTCCATAGATAAACATCGACGTTTTAGTATTTATGTATTAAAGCCATCTGCACAATCGCCTCTCAATGATGTCAATAGCTACGTACAAGCTCAGACCCATCAGAGCCATCGCTGATATTCCAGCATATAACAATTCATAATCGGCTCTGCTCCAGGCATCCATTATAAGGTATCCCAAGCCTCTCCTCGTTGCGAAGCTCTCGGCAAAGAAGAGAACTGCTATAGCGGTTCCTACGCTAATTCTTAAAGCTGTAAGAACCCTTGGCATAACTGCGGGAATTATCACATGCCTGTAGACATCGAACTTCGAGGCACCAAGCGATAGGATTGAGTACACGTAGTATTCACTTATATTCTTCGCAGCATCCCTCGTGGTAACAACCATCTGAAAGAATAGAATTGTAGCAATTAACGCTACCTTGGAGAGATCCCCGATGCCAAACAAAAGGATGTAAAGCGGTAGTAAAACTATGTGGGGAATCGGATAGAGCAGATAGATGAAGGGAGCAAAAAGTCTATCAAAGGTCTTCTCTCTGCTTGCTATTCCCAACGGAAATGCAAGAGATAAGGCCAGAGCCATAGAATACAAAACTCTCGCCAAGCTTACGATGGCATGCCCAGTCAATATTTGCGCATTCTTAATCATCGCTATAGCTACCGACTCCGGTGGGGGTAGGGCTGGATTGGCTAAAATAACCGAAGCTATCTTCCAAGCCGATATCAGAATTACCAAGCTTACAACGTAACAACCCTTCGTACTTCCCGACATTTCTCAAAGAACTCCTCCGTAAACCTGTAATTCTCATCCCCAGCCGAGGGATTATCTATTATGGCTTTAACCCTGCCAGGGCGTGGAGTTAGTACAACGATCTTCCTTCCTAAGAATACAGCCTCCTCAATGCTGTGAGTTACGAGAACTATCGTCATCCTTCTCTCATTCCATAATTTCAACAAAAAATTTTGAAGATTTTCCCTCGTCAGCGCATCGAGCGATGAGAAGGGTTCGTCCATCAGCAGTATCTTTGGATTTATAGCCAAAGCCCTTGCAATGGCAACCCTCTGTTTCATTCCACCACTGAGCTGCTTCGGATAATGTCTTTCGAAGCCCTTCAACCCAAGTTTGTCTATGAGCTCGTTAACCGTTCTTTTTTCTTTTCCCTTATCAACTCCCCTTATCCTCAATCCCAAGGCTATGTTGTCGTAAACGGTTTTCCATGGAAAGAGACCATAATCCTGCAGAATTAATGATACATCCTTCATCGGCTTTTCTACAATTTTACCGTTTATCTTAACGTTTCCTTCGGTGGGCTTGAGTAGTCCAGCCATGATTAGGAGTAAGGTAGATTTTCCACAGCCCGAAGGTCCAATTATCGAACAGCTCTCTCCCTCTCTAACTTCAAAGCTGACATTTTTAAGTGCAACCGTTCCATCCTCGTATACCTTTGAAACATTATTGACCGATATCATAAACAGCTTCGCTGTACGGTATTTCCCTTTCAATCAGACCCTTCTGTAAAGCCCAGTTCAGATATCTATCGTAGAATTCCTTCGGGAACTTTTCAGGCTTTGGATACTTGGGCATAGGATAACTATCTGCAATGTCTTTCGGAACTCTGGCAATCTCAACGAACAAACTTCTATACTTCTGCGGATCGTTGTTTATCATTTCAACAGCCTCGGCATATGCTTCAAGGAACTTCTTTACAGCATCATCATGCTTTCTTATGAAATCACCTCTGAACGCTATCACGGTTTGTGTTAAGCTCTCGTTAACCATCGCATCACTTATGATGAGCTTAGCACCCTTACTCACTGCATAGCTTGCCAATGGTTCTGGCAATGTAGCAGCATCGATCTCGTTGTCTAAGAGCATTCTAAGCCTTAGAGGTATCTTCTTAACTTCCACCTTCTCGTAACTTACGTTGTATCTTGAGAGGAGCATATCCGTAACGAACTCTATTATCGTGTTGCTCGAAATTGCGATCTTCTTGCCGTTGAGATCTTCGATGCTGTTGATGCTTGAATTAGGTGATGCCAAAATCGCAAAGACTCCTTCCTGCGGAGTTTTGCCCAAGCAGAGTGAGACTATCCTTACGTCGTACCCTTTGCTTCTAAGCAAGATTATTGCAAGGGGATCGGTTATCACGGCATCTACCTCCTTGGCAATCAGAGCCGAGTCTCTCTCCAAAGCACTGTTGAACTTTACGATTTCAACGTTTATTCCGTGCTTTTTGAACAGTCCCTCCTTTTCAGCCACTACTACCGGCAAGGCATCTTCTATCGGCAAAATTCCAAACTTAATTGTGACGTTTTCTCCAGATTCAACAGCCTTCTCGGTCGGCTTCCCTGCACAGCCGAGTAACAGTAGGACTATCAGAATTATACAAAGCGATCTAAATTTCATACTTGAACGTAATCCAACGAATTATAAAAGTTTTAAAAATTTGAGGGGGAGTGGCGGTAGTAAGCCCCCTTCTGTTTCTAGGCGGCATTAGTCTAAGCGGCCTTACGGCCTTGCACCGGCGGGGTCGGCACGTTTCATCCCGCTTGGGTGACCTCATCCTTTCGGAATCATCGCATTTCCCCAAGCGGGTATCGTTTCTGTGCCGTTGCCGCCCCTCTCGGGGCACCCCCTTGCGGGGGTCCGCCTTTTAATGGTGGGGGGACTTTCCTCCTCACGGGCAGCCGCCCACCGCCGCTCCCCCTTTACTCTATACAACAGGGTGTTTATAAGCCTTTGGTCTTAAATTATGGATGATGTATTTTAACGTAATTAATTCTGTATCTGTAGAATAATTTATTATAATTAAAAATGTAGAGTGGTGATGTAACACCGTTTATAGGTTATTTATTTTATAATTGCAATCCACCAGTGTTACGCTCAATAAGTACTGCCAATTTGTCTATTTTACTACTAGCTGGATTATCAACGTGACCTAAAACCTGAATAACTTTAATACCACTTGCAACTTCCTGTGTTCTTATATCTCCGCTACTTCACATCTGATTGGGTTTATTGTAGACCTTTTTCCCACGATTCTAATAGCGGTCGTGGACATGATCAACTAACATCGAAATATATTCGTTCTAGTCTTTCAATAACAACATCCCAGTTGTACTTCTCCTCCACAGCCTTTCTCCCTCTTCTCCCTAACGATCTCACAAGTCCATCATTTGTTGCAAGTTTAAGTATCTTTTCAGCCAAATCATCGGTATCGTAAAATACCGTACCACCCTCCCTTGCCACATCCCTAACTCCAGGTGTATTTGATCCGATAACAGGTGTTCCGCAAGCCATAGCTTCAAGCAAAACTATTCCAAAGGCCTCGAGCCTCGATTGTGATGGAAGAACCAAAACCCTTGCTTTCTTTATGATTTTAACTTTTTCCTTCTCCGGCAACCTTCCCTTAAATTCGACCTTAACCTCCAAATCCTTAGCGAGCTTCTCAAATCTACGCCTGTCCTCTCCATCGCCGACAACTATAAGCTTGATTGGCAACTCCTTTTGGACAATCCTCATCGCTCTAAGCAAAATTGGTAGACCCTTATACTCGACCAATCTACCAACATAGGCTACGTAATCGTCCTTCTCTTCACAGAACTCATACCTTTCAATATCTATAGCATTTGGAACTATCCTCACGTCAAACTGGCTTAAAATTGGCGATGTTCTTGCGTAACTTTTTGTAGTCGCGATTATAACTTCTGCAGATTCAAGTATCGGAATTGTGATATCTTCGTTTATATTCTCGATGATCCTTCCGATCTTTGCTGGAATCTTCCAGCCATTTACGTTCTCAGGAATGAAAACATCGTTGTGGTATGTGATCACATGGGGTTTCAGTCTTCTTTTGGCAACTTCCCTCGCAAAAAATGGCGATGGGATGTGAGAATGGTATATATCACCACAAACATTCGGAAATTTTAACGGAATTGGTGAATACGGTACCGGAATTGAATGAACGGTTATAACCCTAACAGAATCATCGTAACCGGTCGATGAGATCACTTCAACATCGTAACCTCTCAACTTAAGCTTTAAAGCGAGATTCTGGACGTGAAACTCCACACCACCCACGTGTGGTGGGTAGTACGGTGTTGTTAGAACTATCTTCATTTGGCAAGCAAGAATCTCATTAATTTTATCTACCTTACGCATTCATGAAGATCCGTGCGACCACTCAGATTCATACTACTCATGGGTATCGTAAGCTTACTCGGCGATATGACTTACGAAGGTGCAAGATGTGTTTTGGGTCCATTCCTAGCGATTTTAGGTGCTAGCGCATTCACTTTGGGCTTAATCGTTGGCTTTGCAGAGTTTGCTGGTTACAGCTTTAGACTAGTTTCGGGATTTATCGTAGATAAAACTCGAAGGTATTGGCTCACAACGTTCATAGGTTATGGCTTGATCTTGGCACTCCCTCTGCTTGCTTTGGCTTACGATTGGAGGATTGCAGCAATCTTGATAGTCCTCGAAAGGTTAGGGAAGGGGATTAGAACTCCAGCAAGAGATACAATTCTTTCCTTTGCGACTAAAAGGATTG
>CAZBFC010000151.1:0-2481 GCA_964491095.1 uncultured archaeon
CGATAGGCTACGCTGACGTTGACGGTGTCATTGGGGTTGGTGGTGGGAAGGTTTTGGACGTTGCCAAGGTGGTGGCATCTGAGCTTGGAGTTCCATTCATAAGCATTCCGACCGTAGCTTCCCACGATGGGATAGCATCGCCTGTTGCGAGCTTTAAGGAAAATGGAAAGGCCGTTTCGATTCTAGTGGATCCGCCAACAGCTGTTTTAGCTGATTTGACTATTCTAAGGCACAGCCCGATAAGGTTGCTTCGCTCAGGCTACGGCGATCTGATCTCGAACGTTGTGGCTGTGAAGGACTGGAAGCTTGCGAGGGATAAGATAGGTGAGGATTTCAACGAAGTGGCAGCTAGCATGGCGATGATGCCAGCGAACTTCATGCTGATGAGTGCCGAGAAGTTGGATCTTAGAAACCATCTTGAGATGCTCGTTAGAGGTTTGATCTTGAGCGGTGTGGCCATATCCTTGGTTAAAAGCAGTAGGCCAGCGAGTGGTTCGGAGCATAAATTCAGCCACGCTTTGGATATACTTGGATACGGAAACGGAACCCACGGTGAGCAGGTTGCTTTGGGAACCATAATAATGGAGTACCTGCACGAGAAGTATTATGGTGAGGGAGACTGGGAACTCATAAAGATGTCTTTGGAGAAGATACAGGCTCCAACAACCGCCAGGGAGATCGGTCTCACTAAGGAGCAAGTGCTTGAGGCGTTGATGTTTGCAAAGAACATCAGGAAGAGGAGGTACACTATACTTGAGGATGTAAATCCGTCCAAGGATGAGTTTGAGGTCGTTTTGAGTAAAACCGGTGTTGCTTAAGAGGTTGCCCAACGAGTTGTGAAATTATCGTGAGGTCATCACACAATTTTTAAATCGTTTGGAGGTCAACAATTTGAGCATGAAAGTTCTCGCCAAGGATATAACAAAGGAAAAGGATTTCGAGGAGAGATTTTACGTTAAGGAAGAGGGTACCACGGACGAAAGTTATGGCTGTTATCCGTTCAACCGTCCGATTGAGGAGTACATCCGAAAGGGGTTCGTTGTGATAGACAAACCTATGGGGCCGAGCAGTCACGAAGTCGTTGTATGGGTTAGGCGAATTCTGAACGTTCAAAAAACCGGACACACCGGTACATTGGATCCGAGGGTTACCGGAGTTCTGCCGATAATGATTGAGGATGCAACGAAACTGGTTAGAATACTCCAGGGCTCCGAGAAGGAGTACGTCTGCCTGATGAGGTTGCATGGTGATGTAAGGAAGGAAGAGATCGAGCGGGTTTTGAAGTTGTTCGAAGGTAAGATATACCAGAGACCACCGCTCAAATCTGCAGTTAAGAAGAGACTCAGAGTTAGAACGATCTACAAGATCGACATCCTTGAGATCGAGGGAAGGGATGTTCTCTTTAAGGTTACAACCGAAGCCGGAACATATATCAGAAAGCTCTGCACGGATATAGGCGAAATTCTTGGCTGTGGGGCTCACATGCAGGAGCTTAGGAGGACTAGAACAGGAATATTCAGCGAGGAGATGTGCTATACATTGCAGGATCTCTTGGATGCGTACATCATTTGGAAGGAGGAGGGTGAGGAGAAGTACCTGAGACAGATAGTAAAGCCGATGGAGTTGGCGGTTGTAAACGTTCCCAAGGTGGTCATCAAAGATACCGCCGTCGATGCCATATGCCATGGAGTAGATCTAACCGCTAAAGGTATCCTCTACATCGAGAAAACCGTAAAGAAAGACGAATTGGTTGCGATATTTACACTAAAGAACGAGCTTGTGGCTTTGGGTAAGGCGTTGATGGATGCCGAGGATATGCTTAAGGTTAGGAGTGGTATCGTTGTGGACGTTACGAGGGTTATCATGGAGAGGGGGACGTATCCGTCGTTCTGGAAGGTTAAGAGCGTTGTTTAGGTGATATCATGTTCGATAGGAGATCAAGAGTAATGCTAATGCTAGCCTTGCTGAACGAAGCGTACGGGGACATAAGATCGATAGTAACCTGCTTAGAGGATTTCATAAATTCGCATCCGGAGATGCAGGAGGAGATAGAAGAGTTCAAGCTAAGGGAACTCCTAAATGATGCCATGAGCTTTGAGAAGAAGCTTCTAGATGTAATGGAGCAGATGAAAAGGGTGGTGTATGAGTAAGATCGCAGTGGTAGTTCCCGTTTCACCATTTGAGCCTTTGGAAATACTTATAAATTCTGCAAAACATCTTTTATCTCTGGATTACGACGATTTTGAGTATAAGATCGTTTACATCGTTGATAAGAAAAGTCCGAACGATGAGAGATGCGAAGAGCTTAGAAAATTGGGTGTCGAAGTCTTGGAGAGGGAAACTACAAGAGGCAAGAGAGCTGGAGCAATAAACGATGCTTTAGATTATTTGAAAAGTTTCAAGCCCGATTACATTGCCATCTTCGATGTTGACTCTCGCCCAGATAGAAACTTTATAGTTAAGTGTGTCGAAGCCTTGGAG
>CAZBFC010000152.1:0-2845 GCA_964491095.1 uncultured archaeon
TAAATATGCTGAAGATCGTATTCAACGGATTCATAGAAATTCGTCGTGATAAATATTTTTAAATTTTGCTATTTCAAAACGTTTCGTCCAGCCTCTTTTGTTTGGTCATCTCCACTCCAAACACGCGAATCGCCGCCTTCGACACTTTCTCAACGTACTCCTTCTCTGTGTAGACACCCAACTTCCAAATACCCTTCTCAGCCTCCTTCAAGGATCTGACCAATGGAGACACGTCTTCGATCGGTTTAAGCTCTCCATAGTACCTCACCATCGCTCTGAACACCCTCGCCTCCTCCATGGGGGGTAAATCGACTATTACCCTATCATCATCGATCCCAGCTATCTCCGCTATTTCCATCTCCGCCCTTTTAGGATCGATCCTCCTCTCAACCCTATCCAACTCCACGTAGAGGGCTCTCTTAAACAATCTCCTCGAATCTATCCTTCCCATAATCTCAGATGGAAATCCTCCGTAAGATCTGAGGAAAGTCACCATATCGTAATCGTCCATTCTCAACAGATCCTTCGGATCGAGTCCACCGTCCTCTATGCAGAACTCCACCGCCCTCTCGAACATCTTCCTCGCTATCCTACAGACGTGGTGAAAGTAAACGGTGGGATACATCATGTATCTCGATATGAGCAGAGATTCGGCAGCCATCAGGCCACCCATCTCTATCACGAGCTTACCGTTCTCGAACGTTATCTTGTTTATGAGACGAGAGAGATCGAAGACCCCATAGGCCACTCCGGTGTAATAGGAATCCCTCACCAAGTAGTCCATCCTATCCGCATCTATCTCCCCACATACGACGTCGCATCCCGACTCCCCCCTCACGTGCTTGGCTATCCTTTTTACCTTGAGACCCAATTCTTCAAGAACGTCCTTAAGCTCACCACCGATAACCCTCTCCACGTTCTCATGCTCGAACCTTAAATACCTCCTGAGCAGTGGTTCGGTGCAATGGGAGAACGGAGCGTGACCCAAGTCATGAAGAAGCGCTGCAGCTACGATTTCCATCTTAAATTCGTCTTCGACTTCCATCCTTTCCACGAGCGTCTTCGCGATGTGCATAGTCCCTAACGAATGCTCAAACCTCGTATGATTTGCTCCAGGATAAACGAGATTGGCAAAACCTATCTGACTTATCCTCCTAAGCCTCTGAAATTCGGGGGTATCTATTATGGCTATCTGCCAGTCTTCAAGCCTTAACTGGCCGTGAATTGGATCTTGGATAAACTTCATCTATTTCTACTGTATGCGAAGTTTTTTAAATCCCTCGGGCCAAATCGAACGGGGGGCCGTAGGGTAGCCTGGTTATCCTCCCGGCTTTGGGAGCCGGTGACCCGAGTTCAAATCTCGGCGGCCCCATCAAATCCACCATGCGGTTAGTTTACATCCGTTCCAATCGTTCAGGAGTTTGACCGCTGACCTATGGGTATCTACCTCCCCACCCCTTTTGAGATAGTTGAATCTCCTACCGATGGTCACGAGCAGATCCTCGCTCGGTTCTGGCTCGACGCCGTACAGCTCTTTGAAGTTCGAACCCTCAGCCTTGGATATCTTGTCGAGAAGTATGAACGCCGATTCTTCGACATCCTCGGGGAACAGTATCTTCGCCCAATCTCCCCTCGCATACTCCTTCGGTACGATTCCCGGAGTATCGGAGAGTACGAGCTTTCCGCTTATCCTTATCCACTGCTTCCCCCTCGTATGTCCCGGAGTTGGGGCCGTAGAGACGACGGTGCATTGGGCGAGCATGTTGATAAGGCTCGACTTACCGACGTTCGGAAAACCTACCAAGACAAGTCTAGCCTTTTTATCCCCAAAATACCTCTTAAGGCTTCTCCTAAGTATCCAAAATCCGTAGAATTTCTTGCTTGAGACGTGGATTACATCCACCGCATCGCTAAGCCTTTTCAAGATCCTCTTACATCTATCAGCAAACTCTTTTGGCACGAGATCGACCTTGTTTATGATAATCCAAAACGGTTTTTCCATCTCACGAAAGAGCTCTTCGAGTTTCTCGCTTCTAAACTCGTTCGGACATCTCGCATCTACTACCTCCAAAACACCATCGCTTCTCTCTATCTCCCTCAAAACGACCTTCCACGATGACACGGATTATGATAAATCTCGCGATGATAAACTCTTTGTCAGTCACCACAAGAAAACTAGAACTCAACAGTATTAAGTGGGCCCGGAGGGATTTGAACCCTCGACCGCTCGGTTATGAGCCATTTAAAACAGGAACAATGAAATTTTCGGAAATAGACAAAGAAGATTTCTGGAAATACTTAATAGAGGAACGAAAAGTGAGCATTAAATGGGCAAAGGCAGTCGTTAGAGTAATCGATCTTGAAAGCCTGAGAAAAGCATTCTACGATTGCACGAACAAGAAAGACTTTGTGTTGGCGGTTAGGGATTTGATCCATTATTTAGTCGATCGAAGAAAAATGGACAGATTAACGGCGTTAGACATCCTCGAAGCTCGATTCCTAAAGCCGATAAAGTCAAATAGAAGGGAAATCTATCTCAAGGATTCTGCAATTGTTGAGGGTTTAAAGTTGATCAGAAACAAATGAGAGACTGAGACCCTAAAACATAAGCTTAAGATGACTTCATGGAACGATAGGATTAACCTAAGAAGATGGAAACCACCTGTGGATTCAAGAATTGACGAAAATGCTATTAGAAAGTGGCACATGAACTTCTTAGTAAGGCATAAGATCGATTCTGCTCTTTAAAATCTTTGGTTATGCTTACTTTTTTTGAGAATGGGCAGGCTATCTCCGAGTTGATTCATACCTAAGCTCTTAGCTTGAATGAATTAAATTTTTTTGA
>CAZBFC010000153.1:0-4998 GCA_964491095.1 uncultured archaeon
CGTTTGGTAATCTTTTAACAATGATGATAGAGTAATTCTGTCTTACCAGAGTTGATAGGGCCATAAATGAACGTGATCAAATCGGGGCGAGCGTTAAGAATATTCATTATCTCTTTAATTTCTCGTTCTCTATCGTGGAATTCGATCATCCGAATCACTTAAAATCAAAATTATTTAAACGTTGTTGAAATGGAGAGCTACGATGCTGATGCTGATAGGCATGGGTCTGTGGGATGAGAAAGACATCTCGTGCAAAGGGCTTGAATTTGCTAGGATGGCTGATGAAGTTTACATAGAATTTTACACATCAAAGCTGATGGGAACGAATCTGCATAGAATTCAGGAATTCATTGGAAAGGAGATCAAAGAGCTCAGCAGAAGTGATCTTGAAGAAAACTGCAGATGGATCATTGAAAGGGCTAAAGATAAAGATGTGGTGATTCTAACACCTGGGGATCCTATGATAGCTACAACACATTCAGCCTTAAGGCTTGAAGCTGAGAAAAGAGGTGTTGAAGTCAGGATCATTCATTCCGCAAGTATAATTAACGCCATCTGCGGTTTAACGGGATTGCACAACTACAGGTTTGGAAAATCTGCAACCGTCAGCTATCCCTACGCTGGCAGGGTTTCGATGACTCCCATCAACGTCATAAGGCAGAACCTAAGCATAGATGCGCACACGATTCTGTTTCTAGATCTCCATCCCAAACCCATGACGATTAAAGAGGCCATTGAAATTTTGGAGCAAGCTGATAGCTCGGTTTTGGATCTATTTGCGGTTGGGATAGCAAGGGCTGGAAGTGAAAAGCCTTTCGTTAAATGTGATAGACTTAGGAGGCTTAAAGAGGTTGATTTTGGTGATCCTCTCCACATATTGGTGGTCCTTGCGAAGACCTTGCACTTCATGGAATTCGAATGCTTAAGGCAGTTTGCTTCAGCTCCAGCAGAGCTTGAGAAGTTGGTCGCTTAAACCCCAAACGTCATTCTGATGGAGTCTCTTACGCCTGGAGCCAAACCGAGCACGATCAATACGAACTTGATGAAGTTTCTTAGGTTCTCGTCTTCCTCTTTATCAAGAACGTAGAGTATGAGCAGAAACACAATGATCTTCGCTGGGATCATTATCCAAGCCCCAAATTTTGAAATGAGTAACCTTGGAACAACGTGAAGCTCCCAATAGCCAAGATATTGAATTCCTATGAAAGTTGCAGAGGCATCGAGCATATGGGAAAAGAAGACGATTTCACTCAGCTTGTTGTGCATGTGTCTTGCAAATTTCGCTGTTCCGAGATGATAGAATATCGTAAACGCTAAGGCCATTGCTAAGGCTGAGGGAAAGACGAACCAATTTACCATTCTGAGATTACTGAAAAGAAAGATAAGAGTTGCCGTTGCAAGAATCGCTCCAGCTAAGCCGTAATGAACCCAATAATTTTCCCTTCTGATCTTTATGCTCAAAATCAACGTTGGCAGGGCTATCGAAAATATCAGGATGTATATCATCGGAGTCATGAAGAGGTAGCTTATCGGAGGTTTAAGGAATCCGGCATCTTCAACAACTCTAAGCGAAGCTCCAAAGATTATGAATGGAATGTTTCCGTAAACGAATTTATCATCGAATTCAATTTGTTTTTTAAGCCATCTGTAGATCAGAGATATTGCGATGATTAGAATTATCGCCCACGTGAGCGTATTAACGGGGTTGTATCCAGTTTTGTAAACTATCGAGTCTATGTAGTACTTTTTAATGAATTCCCAGAACATGCTACAAGGGCAGTATAATGGTAATTTAGCTTTGCGATAGCTTAATGTTTTGGGGTACAGATTCTATGCTATGAAGGTAAAGGATGCTCCAAAGACCTCAACGTCTATAATCATCCGTTCAGCCTCAAATGCCAGGGTTTCTCAATCGAAAAATCCCCTGCTTGAGCTCATGAGAAGGTTGTTCAGAAAGGAAGAAGTTGCGTTAAAGGCGGCGAAGTTTGTTACGATGGTTGAGGAAAGACAGAAATCCGGAAAACCTTTGAAGGTTGAAGAGTGGGAGGAAATCGTCAAGGAACTCGGTATGGCTAAGTCATCCTTCTACGCGATGAGAAACAAGCTCATCGGAGCGGGAATGATTGTGATAAAAAACGGCGAATATCATCTCTCTGGAATATTCAGTAGAGACCTTGTAGATATGGCGAGATGGTGGTGGGTTGTGATGCTTGGATACGATGCCGATTCTTTGTAAAGAATTTACCTCTTACCCTTCCTCTCCTTGGACTTTGGTCTTAGCCCCTTATATCCGCACTTTCTGCATCTAGTAGCTCTGATTGGGTTCCTTGCGTTGCATCTCATGCAGATCTTGACGTTGAATAATCGTGCCTCAGCCTCTGGAAATCTCGCCATATTTTGCCAGATTCCAATTCGCTATTTAACCTTTGCGGGGTAGCGAGATGAAGTTGAACATACGACCTGAATTAAAGTTTTATTCTCAGGTGATGAATATAATGGCATGGTGGAATTCTTCGTCGTTTACGACAACGAAGCCAAAAACGGATTTATAAGTAGCTGGGGTTTCTCATGTTACATCGAATCTAAAGTTAAGGTTCTATTCGATACGGGGTGGGATGGAAACATACTTCTTCACAATCTCAGCTTGGCTGGGATCGATGATTTTGACTATATCTTTCTGTCTCACCAGCACTGGGATCACATTGGCGGTTTAAATCATGTAATCGATAGAACCTCGTGCGTTGTAGTTCCTCAATCTTTTTCAAAAAATCTAAAGAACGAAATTCGAAGGAAAGTTGATCTGATAGAGGTTGGAGGTATGCAAAAAATTGACGATGGAATTTACACCACAGGGGAGCTTGGAAGCTTTATCAAAGAACAATCGTTGGTAGTTGAACTGGATAACGGCTTTTTCGTTGTTACGGGTTGCTCCCATCCTGGACTAGATGTTATCCTTAGGACTGCTGAGAATCTGGGAAGAGTTAGGGGTGTTATGGGTGGTTTTCACGGATTTAGTAGAATAGAGATTTTGAGAAACTATGAAATCGTCGTTCCTTGTCACTGCACGATGTACAAGCAGGAGATCTTGAAGCTTAAAAATGCAAGGGAGTGTTACGCTGGATGTAGCTTTATCTTATAAAATCGTTTAAGGCATCCAAAACCGTCTTGGAATCGTATCTCCTCAGGATCAATCTCGTTTTTCCCCTCCTCTTTCGATCGAATTTTGTGTCTATCAGTCTTAGATTTTCAAGCTTCAGTAACATCTCATAGAACTTTGTGTAGCTTATCGAAACTATCCTCCTGAAACGTTTGAAGAGTTCACCGGTTGTTAGCTCCTCAGAAGATGAGTAGATAAGTTTGAGAAGGGCGATCTCAGCACTGTTTAAAGCTAACAGTCCCTTCCTTAAAAATACCTTTCTACCATCCTTGCAAACTGCTTCAACATCCCTCACCTCAATTCTCTTACTTGCCCTCCTTTCCGCCTCCAATCCTGACATCTTAAGTAGGTAGATTCCGAACCTCAGATCGCCCACATCGTACGTTAGATCTACAATTTTTTCAAGAGCTTCATCGCTTAAGACGTTGGGATAAAACCCATACTTTGCCCTTGAAGCCAGTATATCGTAGATCTCCTCTCTCGAGTATGGTGGAAAGTAAATCTCATCTGGATGGAATATCGAGCCCACGCTGGCATCAAGTCTCTCCAAAATTTTAATACCTGTCGAAATTCCAATTACTCCAATCTTCGCACCCTCAACCTCTTCATGCGCCTTAATCAATGCATGAAGAATCTCGTTTACGGTTGTATCATCAAATATCAAGTTTAAATCGTCAAGAGCTACGATCAACACCTTTTCCTCGTCAAGGATCTTCTTAAGTATGCTGTAATAAACTTTTGAGAACGGAACTCCATAAGATGGCAAAGAATAGCCGTATACCTTTTCAAAGATCTTAGCAAAAACTTGTTGCTTGGAATTTATTATCTGGCAGTTTACGTAAACAGGGATTACAACATCGCTGGCATTTTCTATCTCTCTGAAGATGATCTTAACGGCCGTGGTCTTTCCTGTTGATGGTGGGCCCAAACATAGTGTGTTTATTGGGCGAGATCTTCTTAGAGCCGGTTTAAGATTAACTGCAAGGTGTGTAAGCTGTTTTTCCCTATGTAAGAACTCCTCGGGTACGTAGTCCAAGTCAAAGACATCCATATTCTTGAAGAGTGTCTGATCTTGCCAGAGCAGGTCCACGAGGACAATTCGATCTATGGGGTATTTATCTGTAACCATTTAGGCTAGATTGATGGAGTTAAGTCTAAAAAATCTGTGGTAACATTCTCTAAACATTTAAAGAAGACGGATAAGATCTCTTCGCTATATTTTCACTTTCACACCACTCCAAACCCTTAAGTTATCTGGGGTCCTATGGAGGAAGGGGGTTTGGGATGTCGGTCGCATACGTATGTCTTTTAAACAAACTTATTCCAACAGATTTGACCTATAAGGACGTTAAACGTCTACTCAATAAGGATCCTCTCGAGCTTTTTGAGTTCATAAAGGACTTGGTTGAAGATCAATTTGGATACGTAAAGAGGGTGAAGATTCACGATTGTAACGTTTGGCGCGGAAGTATCACTGTCGAATACTTTGCCTACACCGAATATAGCCGAATACCGGTTAGGATCATATGTGCAAGCGATTCTGCGGAACTCTTCATAGAAGTTTGAATATTTTAAAAAATTTTCACATAAAGATGAAATATCGAAAAATCTTCCGCTCGACATCGAATGGTGTATCGTTGAACGAAGTGATGTGAGAATGGCAAAGGGGATCTACAGCTTCGAAGGAGATGCAACGTTCGAGGGTTTCTTGAAATCCTTAAAAAGTACTTTTCGATGGTGATATTCAATTCGCGCGAATTTGCTGGGTATTCGCTCATGCAGGCTCGTAGCTGCAAAAAAATTTAGATTTTTATTTTTAACCCATTAAGGAAAAATACGCT
>CAZBFC010000154.1:0-5888 GCA_964491095.1 uncultured archaeon
TCCAGATGATGCCTACAGGTTAAGCTTAAGTTTGACGAATAAACTCCTTAAGATTGCAGATGAAAAGGTTAGCAAGGGAGAAAATGCAGACTATCTGATTAGGGAGAGTAATAGAATAATGAAAGAATCTGAGGAAATTCTAGAGAAAACCGAAAAGGTTGGTGGACTCGTAAATCCAGAGGAGATCTTCGAAGAGATTAAATCGATAATAGATGAGGCAACAAACATATCGATAATCGAAAATCCAGAAAAACGAAACGTTACAACTGATATAATTGAGAAGGGTCTTAAAATTTACAAAAAGCTGGGGATTCAAGGAGTAGTTCAGTAGTCAGAGGAACAGATCCTTCAGATCCCAGAGCAGTTTTGGGTGACTCTTTAGTATCTCCTTTATTATTGCCTTAACGCTTATCTCCTTCAAACTGCACTTCGCTAAACTGTGCATGATCTTGTTTAACGTTTCGTCATCCATTCTGACGAGTTTCTGCTGAAGCTTTCTCTTTTTGGCCAAATCCTTTCCAAAGTCGTTCTTCCATAGTTCATCGTACTTCTTAAGCATCTTTGTGGAGTAGTCTCCCTTCTGGATAGCCTCGGCAGCGACTATCCCCGCATAGTAGCCGGCCTTCATAGCGTTTGCGATTCCTCCACCCGTTATCGGATCAGCATGCCTTGCCGCATCTCCCACAAGCATGACGTTGTCAGCCACTGCAGTTTCGATCTCTCCCTTCACAGGAACGGCTCCAGCGACGACTTCGATTATCTCCCCATCGCTGAATTTCTTCTCAACGAATTCATCTAGATACTCCTTGGGAGATCTCTCAGCCAAAGCTGGCATAACACCGATTCCAACGTTTGCAGAGTTGTTGCCCTTTGGGAAAAGCCAGATGTAACCGCCCGGAGCAATCTTACTTCCAAACCAGAAGTGGCAGTATTCGGGATCGAAGTCTATGCCTGTCATGAGATATTGAACGCAACTCTCGATCTCGTCAAGCTTTAGAGTTGTGTCGATTCCTGCCCACTTTCCAACCCTGCTTTCAACACCATCTGCCCCGATAACTATCTTGCATTCAACCTCAAACTCCTCTCCCATCCTTCTAAGCTTAACCCTCACACCATCCCTCGTTCTCTCCATCCCTATGGCTGCAGTTTTAACTATCACATCCGCACCAGCTTTGGCTGCAAGCCTTGCCAGATGTCTGTCGAATATCTTTCTCTCCAAAACGTATCCAACCTCGTTCCCAGCCATCTCCTCCGTTAGCGTTATCTCAGTTCCATCCGGAGCGTAGATCTTAGCTCCGATCACCTCGGCAGCTATGAACTTCTTATCTATCTCAACGAACCTCTGTAGATCTTTCTTACTTATACCTTCCGCGCATCTAACCGGAACGCCAATTTCTTGCCTCTTCTCCACAAGCAAAACGTTCAAGCCTTTTTCAGCGCATGTCTTAGCTGCTATGCTTCCTCCCGGCCCAGCACCGATGACCACCACATCGTAATTCATGAAACCACCTCTAAGGCGTTCATCGGGCAAACCTTAACACACATCCCACAACCGTTGCACTTCTCTTCATCTATCGCCAAAAACGTCTCGATCAGTTCGTTTGCGTTGAACTTGCAGACGGCTATGCATGCTCCGCAGTAAGCGCACTTGTATCGATTTACGATAACCTTCTTGGGCATGCAAAAAGTTCTCATTGGGATTTTAAGATTGTTGCCTTTCTATTCTGCAACCCTTGCAGTGCAAAATTTCAAGATACGTTATCAAAATTCTCTTGGCCTTCTCAATCTTATCTTCGGGGGTCTCCTTATACTCAAGCTTCAGCTCGTCCCTAGCCGGAATAGCATCGATACCCTTCCCCAGTACCTCTCCAGAGTACGTATCCATTACGGTTGTGTCATCCCAATCCGTAGCAACCGCCAGAGGTGCGTTTAAAACCCTTGCACAGGCCAAAGCGAGCATTTCGTAGGGGATTAGGGTTGAGGGAGGAGCACACATTATTACGATTGCGTTTTTGTCATCTATCCTTATCAACAGATCGGCAGTTGCCTTGGCTATTCCTTCGGGAATGTGAACGTCAAATTCGTAATCTACAAGAATTTCATTTGGAGGATAACCTCTCTCCTCAACCAAAAACCTTTCAACGTTCTGCCTAACCCTCTCCTTTGGAGTATCCCAAAAGGCTAAGCCAGTTATGTAATCCCTTACGAACATGATAGTATGTACTCCCACCAACTTTTAAGCGTTGTTGATGTACTTTTCAAACTCACTCAGAAAGAAAACTACGGACGATGTTCCAACTATTTCAATCCAAGCCGATAGGTCGATCGAGGTAGCATGGAGGTAAAAATTCAGAGGGGAGTATGTGGCAAAGATCTGCAGAAGGATCATCGCAAGGATGCCGATATATAGAGCGTTGTTCTTAAACTTCAACATCCTTACAAAGCTTAAATCCAAGCTCCTTGAACTCAACAGATAGAATATCTCAAAGAAGACTATCGTATTCATGGCCACAGTTCTTGCAACAGCTCTATCTTCGTATCTGAAGTAGAGGGCGTATGCACATAAAACCAAGACGATTGAAACCCAGATAACTCTGAACAAGATTCTTTTCTCTATCAACCCTCCAGTCATTGGTTTTAGCTTGAGTAGATTAGGTTCCTTATGCTCGAAAACGAGCGTTGTTCCAAGTAGAATTGCAGTTACGGTATTTATCCAGAGTATCTGAACCGGCAGTATCGGTAGATCTATTCCCAGCAGAAACGCCATCAGAATCACAAGACCCTCACCCAGATTTGTGGGAAGGAGCCAGGCCAAGATCTTTTGAATCTTTTTGAATATGTTTCTTCCCTCCTCGATTGCATCTACGATCGTCGCAAAGTTATCGTCGAGCAGAATTATTTCGGCTGACTCCTTGGCAACATCCGTCCCAGATCCCATTGCAACGCCTATATCTGCACTCTTTAACGCTGGAGCATCGTTCACTCCGTCCCCAGTTACGGCTACGGTTTCTCCCATCCTCCGCAGGAGTTTGACTATCCTGAGCTTCAACTCCGGAGATACCCTTGCAAACACGTTAACATCTCTAAGACTATCTTCAAGTTCGTCATCACCCATGTTTGCAACTTCATCTCCACCCAAAACGTTTCCATCGATTCCGAGATCCCTTGCGATGAAGAGTGCGGTCTTTGGATGATCTCCGGTGAGCATGATAACTCTAACTCCAGCGGATCTGCACTTCTCTATCGCCAGATAGCATTCCTCTCTCGGCGGATCAACCATGCATTGAAATCCAAGGAATATCAGGTTTTTTGGTTCGATGCCATCGAAATCTTTCAATTCGACGGATTTGTAGGCAAACGCAAGAACCCTCAAACCTCTCTCAGCGTAGCTCGATGCAATCCTATACATCTTGCGAAAATCGAGCTCCTTAAGTTTGCCATCTGCAAGAACCCATCTACACATCAAAAGGATCTTCTCCGGAGAACCTTTAACGTAGATTTTGATCTCATTGCCTTCCCTAACAGCGGTAGCCATGAACCTTCGCGATGGATCGAACGGAATCTCGTCTACAACTTCGAACTTACCTTTTATGCCTATCGCATGGGAGACCCTGAGAAGTGCAACCTCGGTAGGATCGCCGCTTTCCGTTCCATCACGATAGATGGCTTTGTTGCAGATATGTCCAGCCTTTATCGTTAAGTAGAGTTCCAAATTTTCCCTAGCAATCGCTATAGCCTTATCGATGTCGAATTCCTTAAATCCGGCGAAGATCTTAACTACGCTCATCCTGTTCTGTGTTAGAGTTCCGGTTTTGTCCGTGCAAATTGTGGTAACACTTCCCAGAGTTTCAACGGCTGGCAACCTCCTCACTATGGCGTTCTTTCTGGCCATATCTCTGACTCCGATTGCGAGTGTCATCGTGATCAAAGCCGGAAGACTTTCGGGAATCGCCGCAACAGCCAAGCTCACAGATGCTAAGAACATGAAGGCCTGATCGTATCCCCTCAAAATTCCGATGATGAAGTTTAGAATCGAAACAAAAATTATTATGACAAATATGACCTTGCTCAGGTGCTTTATCCTCCTTATCAACGGAGTTTCAACGCCCTTCTCCATCCTTACACTCCTTGCGATCTTTCCAAGTTCCGTGTTTTCACCCGTAGCAACGATAACAGCTTTTCCGTAACCTTTTACAATTAGGGTTCCCGCAAAGACGTAGCTGTTGACATCCTTCTCAACCGGCAAAGATTCTCCGGTTAGCAAAGATTCGTCGACCGCCAAGTCGTTAACGCTGAAGAGAACTGCATCGGCCGGAACCTTCATTCCAGCTTCGAGCAGAATGACGTCACCCGGAACCACTTCCTTAGTAGCTATCTCGCATTCTTTTCCATCCCTCAAAGCGATCGTTTTGGCTTCTATAAGCTTTCGAAGGGCTTCGATCGTCTTCTTAGCCTTTCTCTCCTGGATGTAACCGATTAAGGCACTTATCAAAACGACCGAGAATATTATGATGGAATCGATCCATCTGTTGAGAATCGATGTTATTATTCCAGAGATTATGAGTATCAAAATTAGAGGACTGTTGAACTGAGATAGGAGCATTAAAAATTCGTTCAGCTTTCTCTCCTCTTTAATTTCATTGTAACCGTACAGTTTAAGCCTTACCTTAGCTTCATCACTCGATAATCCCTTTGGAGAACTACCGACGGTTTTGAATATCTCCATTACAATACTGTTTCAGACATAATAGTTAAGTGTTCGGATTGAAATCATAAACCTATTTAGAAGATGATACAAATTGGAGCTTACCACACCACGATTTTTATAAGACAGGTAGTACCTTAAGCTGAATAAATAACCATTATCTAGTGTTTTTATTGATGGTATCTAATAGTAAAAGTTTTACATTGGTGAGTTTCTTTACAGCCCATATGATGATAAAAAGGTTTGATGAAGTTAACATTTCAACATCGAGAAAGATTATTTACGACTTGAACGTTTATAGGTTTACAAGAAGAGAATTTCTTAAGTTAATTGGTTTTACCGCTTTGAGCATCGGAGCTGGAGTTGGATTTGCCGGTTGTTCTGAGCAGAATAACGCAGGATTCAAACCTTCCGTTCCTAACCCTCTAAATACCGGATACAAATTAATCTACCCAGATTGGACGAAGCCAGTCCCAGATGACGTTGTCCCTCACATAATTGAGATTGGTAGAAAGTATATTCACGTTTTTGCACCAGGATATTTAGCTTTTGGTATTGAAAATGGAGAAGTTTTAGCTTATGATGTAACTAAAGACAATACTATTGTATATTATGCCACAGTAGATCCTCGTTTTAGCTGGTTAATTGGAGATGTTGATACTGCTGCGGATAACCTTAAAGATATATTAATTTAAAATATTCTTGGAAAAGATTTGGCAAAATTTGTAGATTTTGTCAATAATAACATGTCAACTTATGGAGCGATAATTATAGTTGGCAAATCTAATGACTTAGTTGTTGGTAATTTTACATTTGTTGAAGAAGGTTGTGGTAAGGTTGCATCATGTGTCGGTACTTATAATTTCAATAACCCAGAAAATCACGAATTTTACGCTTTTCACAGTAAAGATAAGCTCGATAAGATGATGATTGAAATATTATCTAATCCTACTGGTTACAAACCAGATCCAGATCCTAAAACTTGGTATAAAATTCCTGATGCCGCTTTAAAGGAATGGGGACCTCATTAAAAGCAAATTAAAAATTTTGTTTTTAAGGAGTTCTTCTTGGTGTTTGTTGCCGAGGTTCGCACCTTGTTTCTGTTATAGTTCCACCTGAAATGATAAGTTTACATCTCGTTACGACGACTCTTCCATCTCCGTTGTAAACGATGTAAAGGATT
>CAZBFC010000155.1:0-1987 GCA_964491095.1 uncultured archaeon
ATTTCTTCCTCCAGTTTCTTCAATCTCTCATCTAGGTACGCTCTCAAATCTAACCTCAGATCATCGATCTTATTACAGATAGTCTTGGTAGATTCGTCGATTTTTGCTCCTAAATATTGCCTGGTCTTCTCGGATTCCTCTCTTACGACTCTTTTAACATCTTTAATCTCATCGAGCATGTTGAGCAGGATGGGAATGGCCTTACCCCAGTGTTCCATCTGAAAAGCCTGCATGCATCTCTCAATAGGAGGAATCTCATACCTGTATTCCTCGAATTTAACATCTTCAACTACAGCCTTTTCGGGTTTCTCAGTCTTGATCCTCTGCCTGAATATCTCGATTATATCGTCGGGAGCATCGATCAAGCATACAACGGCTTCCTTTCCGTCGATAAAAGTGTTAAAAACACTAAATCTGTCCATCCCGTATTCTAAAGCCATGTTTATGAGCCTGACTCTATAACCAACTCCGTGAACCTTGCCCACTATCGTGATCTTAACTCTCACAGATTACACTTCGCTTAGAAATGATAAATAGTTTACTAAGCAGATCTTCTTCCCTATTGTAGTTCCAAAAGTTGGCAATTATGAAAGGGTTTACCTAAAAAATTCCGAAATTATCGAATTTTCATCGATTTAATTGGCGTAAACTTTTATTTGTTAATATCATTCAAGTACTGACCCTTTAACATATGGTAATTGCCACAGCTCAGCTAAAGCGAATAGGGCAATATCATTAGTAAACTTAATTGCCAAAATCGGCTACTTTCGGAACTATTATTAGATATTCATTATATTAACTTCCTAAGTTTTTCCACAAACTTCTTCACGACGTTTTCGATAAGATCTTTAACCATCTCCTCCGGCAACCAGTTTTCGTAGAAGTTTTGATGTAGCGTTGTGGCTGAACTCCAGAGCGTTGACATTTCTGCATCTTTCAACCTTTTCCTCAGTTCAACGACGAACCTGTGAAGTTCCCCATGACTTCTAATCTCTTTCCCCTCCTTAGCTGCAACGGCCTTCACGATCTGGGCTGAAGCTCCCCAGGCCTTCTCGGAAGCTTGAACGTAATCACCCTTTGCAAGAAGTTCCTCAGCCTCCTTCAAAAACTTTTCACACAGCTTAAGATGCAACTCCACCTTGGATTCTGGATCCAAAGGCTCCTTAAGGAATTCAGATATTGCCTTTAGAACCAGCTCTTCCTCAGGTATTTCTAACCTTTCGCTTTCCCTTTTTATCCTCTCCTCAAGTTTCTTGGGTAAGATCAGGGAAATCATATCTACATCACCTCTATTATTACGTCATTCCTATTTTTGCCTTGATAGCCTTGATTTACTACTCCAGTTTCTTCAATCTCTCATCTAAAAGCTCTTAAGTCCAATCTTAAATCATCGATTTTATTGCAAATGGTATTAGTGGATTCGTCGATCTTTGTTCCCAAATATTGTCTAGTCTTTTCTGATTCCTCTTTTATCGTATTTTTAACATCCGTTAAACCCCTTACCTTAACCTTTTTAGCCTCTTCGATAAACTTTCTAGTCTGCCCGATATTAAAGACTAATGCAAATGCTTCGATCCTAGGAACATAGCCCCTGTAATCCTCTACTTTAACTTCATCTACTATGGCATCAGTGGGTAAGTTAGTTTTAACGAATTCCTTAATCGAATCTTCTTACCTTCAACGAAAACCTCCACAATTTGCTTATCCTTTACGATATTAACAGCTCTAAATTTCTTAATCCCAAAAGCCAAGGTATTTTCCATCAAATAATAGCGATAACCAATATCGTGAACGTTCTTTAGGAAATTATTCCCAATTGGTTAATCGCTATTTTATAACAATAACCAACTCCATGAACCTTGCCCTCTATCGTAATTTTAACCTTCACAAACTACCATCTTTTTGAGACGATAAATAATTTACTGCAAAATTTTTTGAGCCAAGCTTTGTAACTCATTTTGGCAAATTCATCATTAAATAATGGATT
>CAZBFC010000156.1:0-17484 GCA_964491095.1 uncultured archaeon
CTTGTTAATCCTAACCCTTCCTATACCCGGCCTTATCACAGCCTTCGCTATAGCGGTCTTTCTCTTACCGCTCGTTATGACGATCCTCATGATCAGACACCCCTAAATCCCAAATATCTGCTTACATCGGCAAGGGTTACATACTTATCGGTCTTGCAGACCTTCTCATACAGGGCGCATTCAACTACCTCAAACTCCTTATCTTTAAGCTCCTCCGGCACACCTATAAATACTCTGAGCCTTCTGTATGCTTCCCTACCTCTCCTACTCTTCCAAGGTAGCATACCTCTTACGGTTCTCTTAAAGATCTTTTCGGGATGTCTCGGGAAGTATGGCCCTTTTTCTTTGCTACCCCTATCGTACTTCTCCTTGTACCTCTGAAAGACCATGTACTTGTCGCCAGTGATTATCGCCTTCTCAGCATTGACCACAACGATCTTCTCTCCGTTAAGCAATCTCTTCGCGATTACACTGCAGAGTCTGCCCAATATGTGTCCTTCAGCGTTTATGACCTTGTAGTCATCTCCCAACTGCTTCAGAATTCTTTTAATATTCACGGTCATCGCGATCACCCTACGCTATAATTCTAACTCCCGAACCAGAGGGGTTCATCTCAATTAGCTCTTTAATGGTTATGCACCTACCACCGGCTTCGGTAATCTTCTTCTTAGCAGTTTCTGAAAAGCTCAACGCTGCAACAGTGACGGCTTTCGTTATCTTGCCACCACCCAAAACCTTACCTGGAACAACTATAGTTTCACCTTCGTTGGCGTATCTCTGTATCTTTGAAACGTTAACCTCTGCATAAAGCCTTTTTGGCTTAGCCAACCTCTCAGCTATGTCCTTCCATATCGGAGCATCGTTCATCGCTGAAGCTTTGAGCAGTTCATCGATCAGTCTAACGAGGTTCGGATTAGACTTTCTCTTCATCAGTTTCCTTATTTTACTCATAGCAGTGAATCGCTGTGGAATGGATATTTAAATGTTCCTGACATATCGTAATGATAACTTATTTTATTCCATAATTTTATAAAAATTTTTTGAACTTTAAACTATCCAAAGAAGTCTTCCAAGGTAACGCCCTTTGGTTCCTCTTTCTTCTTTCTCCTTGTTGTCCTCTTTTTCTTCTTCTCTACTTTCTTCTCCGCTGGTTTCTCTTCTTCAGCCTTCTTAAGTCTTTCTTCAATCTCTTTTTCTATTTCCTCTACTGAAACTTCTTCGACTGCCTCTTCTTCAACTCTTCGTAGCTTGTGCTTTCTTATGAACTCTTTAATCTCTCTAGCCCTTTTCTCATTCCCTATTATTAAAGCAAGCTCTTCCTCGGTGAAATCGTAGAACGCTGCAACGCTTGCAGCAGTTTTTATATCCGCCTTACTCAAAAGCATTTGGATATATCCAAACATCTCCACAGAAGCTTTCCTAGTTGACATGTGCGTATACTTGGCGATCTTCTGCAGGATCTTTTTAAATTTCTCCCTTCTATCCTTAAACTGGATGAGTAATTGCCAGATATTCGGCTTCTGATATCTCGTCCACCCTCCCTTCACCCTACTCTTAACCTGTTGGACTCCGACGGTCATCAGATAGCTTGCATACCTCCAGAGCCTGTAGAACTGTCTCCTCCTAACTCTTCCCAAGAACATGTCAGCCCTTGAAAGAACGAGGTAAGCCTTTAGCAAGTCTTCTCCCTCGTACTCGAGTGGGAGATTTTCGTCTATCCATACTATGAAATCTTCCGGCGATTCGTCCAAGGTCATAGCTTCACTGTACACTGCTGTACTGTACGTTTTGAAGATCTTCTGCATAACCTTGAATACATCAGTCTCCTGAGTTCTCTTCGCAACTACAACATCTTCGAGCTTGATCTCAGTTTTTCCTTCTGCAATTGCTTGTAGATCGTTTATGGCTGCTCTGAGATCACCTCCAGCGTTTCTTGCTATTGCCTCCAGAGCTCTCCTATCTGCCTTTATCCCTTCAGCTGCGCAGATCCTCTCCAAAACCTTTACGATCTGTCTGACATCTAGCCTCTTGAAAGTTATCATTTCACAGAGATTTCTGAGCTCAGGGGAAAGATTGTACGGATCGTTAGCTGTCAAAATAAGCGGTTGTCTCGGCTGTCTCTTGAGTAACTTTATTAAAGCACCTTCTCCACCGAAATCTTCCTTCTTGTGGATGTTATCCACTTCATCCAAAATTATGAGCTTAAGCTTGCCAGTCCGAGATGATAAAAATTCACCTTCATCACTTATAGTTTCGTTAAAAGCTCCTTCACCAACGATCTTCCTAATGATCTGCCAATTTCTCTGATCACTCGCGTTGAGTTCAACTACCTCCCAACCGAAGGTGTTCGCCAAAGCTAAAGCGAGGGAAGTCTTACCAACGCCCGGAGGCCCAGCTAAGAGCAGAGGCTTTTGTGGAATACCCTCCTCCCACTTTTTAGCCCACATGACAACCTTCTCAATTATATCACGAGAAGCTACAACCTCCTTAATCGTCTTAGGTCTGTACTTCTCAACCCAGAGTTCTGGCATCGATTAAATTTCAATTGGATGTTATAAAACTGTTGTCATCGTCTGATGAGATCGCGGAAAAAGAACCAAGCAGAGAAAACACCCATCGAAATTCCAATTCCTATGCTCAATCCCCAGGCTAATGCGGACTTTATCTCGCGAGATAGGTTTGTAACGTCTATCAGTAGCACTATAACTATAAACAGCATTATCAGAGTCATGAAATTCTTCATTTTCTCTTCAACGGCTATTTTTTCGGCTATTCTACTTACAGCGACGAACACAACTGCTATGAGAAAAACCACGCTGACAACCCTTGCAAAGTAGTCGAGTATGGCATTTATGATGTCCACCCATTCTGGAAAGGCTACGCTCGAAATTGTGTAGAGTGCCGTTAGAGCTATTGCAACGTTAACTATACCGAGAATGAGCGATGTAAATGATACAGCCATTCCTGTATACCTTTTGATAGGTTTAAAAAGCTCCTCAATCTTTACGATTTCAAATACCTTTGACAGTACCCTGTTAAGTACTATCGCAATAACGAAGAATATGCATACGAGTATTATGGAGATTACAAGCTTTGGAATTAGGAACTCTATATCTTTCAGAGCTCTTATCACAGCCTCTTCAATGTTCATAAGGAGAGATAGTATGCAACTCGGTATAAAAATGTAAGCAAGAGGAAAATCGAAAATAGAACCGATAGTCTCAGTGCAAGTAAAGCGGTTTCCTTAACAACGGTAGTTGAAAACGTATATCCCGAAATCGTGATATTATAAATTATTCTTGAATAAACCTTCGCTTTTTCAACATCCACGGCAACTTCGGGGATGGCCAGAAGAGATATCATAAGGGCGATCAGGAAGAGTGCTGAGGCTATGACGAACATCCTAAAGATGTCTCCAACTATAACAGCTAAGGACATTCCCAGAAGCTGAGAAAATGTAGATGCAAACGCTAAAAAGAATGCTAAGACATCTCTCGCTTTGGATAGCTCTGCAAACAGGAAGCTTGCAAGAATGCTTGAGCCGTTTGTCGAGAACGCATATAGGATCGCTATTGGGATGTGCAATTCAGGCTGTTTTGTGAGTATTACAAGAAATGGCGTAATTGAAGCTACCAGTATTGCGATTCTATAGCCTCCATAGCTTCTCCTAGCCCAGAAAATCGGTGCAACTACTGTTGTTGCAGTTTGCGTCATGCTAAGAATGGCGGCAAAGTAATCCTTTGCATGCAGGTTCTGCATCAGGTATGGTGACCAGATCGCTCCTACTATTGCGGTAGCGGATGATAAGATAACCAAAAACAGAAAGACGTTGACAGATCTGATTCTAATCTCCTCATCGATGGATGTTATCTTAACTTCACCTATATCAGCCATCGTTAGCAGAACGCTTGAGATAATGCCAACAGATGCTGCGATTGCGTAAAGGAATATGTACTTCACTGTACCACTGATCGACACCAAAACGAGTATCGACGTTATTGAACCTATCAGGTTTGAGAAAGATCCGAGAGAAGATCTCAGATACAGTGTCCTCTTTATCTCTGACGGTTCAAGTGAGTATATCGCTAAGCTTATCAGAGCAGATGTTGGAACGGTCATCAGAACAGCTAAAGTGTAGCATATTGGTAGGAGATTTAGGAAATACGAAATCGGTATCAGTCCCCAGAAGACCCTTTCGAGAGAATGAAAAATTACAAGAAATCTTTTGATGTCCTTTAGCAAGATGTATCTTAATTTGAACGATACGTAGGCTATTATCGTTGCTAATAGGTAGGCTTGAAGGTTTATCTTCACTATTTCCTGAATTGTGAATCCCACCGAAGCAAGAAAAATGGGAGCGATACTTCTCGTTATGTTTACATAGAAACCAGCCATGAAAGCCTCTAAGACAAAGATTCTTCCACCTGTTTTCATAATCTCCCTTTGGGTTCTCTAGGAAGACTAATTTCAGGAGGGCGTCATAATTATTTAAGTATTATGACAGTACTTCTGAACGTTATAAAACCGTTGTTACAGACCTTCAAATATAATAAACTCATCCCCGAGAACTACAAACAATCTTCCTTTAAAATCGTCAACCTTCTCCAAAAGCTAAGCTAATGTATTGATCAATTTATCTGGTTTTGAAGGATGAATTTAAAGATGCCAAAGTAATCTTTTGGTGGGTATAAAAATCATAATTCACGAAGTCAGAATCTTTTGCTAAAGAAATCACTATGTTATCATCCTTTTTGGAACGTACTCAACTCAAGAAATCTCTTCACAGATTTTGGGATCTTTTCATTCAACAGAAATAAGTTTAATTATGGTATTTCCCCTTTAATTATCTTAGCAGCATATTCCAAAGCTTCTCTGATCATTTCTTTATTTAAGATATTAATGCTTATACCAGAGACCAGTAGTTCAAGAATATCACTAACTAAAATCCTTGTTCTTTTGAATACTGGCTTTTCATGACATATTTTTGGATCTGCAGTTATCCATTTCATCGTTCAAAAAATAGGTTGGTATATACTTATTCCTTAGCAGCTTAAGAAGACTAAAAGCTTAGAACATTTGGCCTTTCACTTCAGGAATTAAGGTTTAGAGAAGTCAGAAAAAATCTCGAACAAAATGTTATTTCTAAGCTAGTAACGCAAAATCATTCGATCATCTCAACTCCGTAAACCTTCTCAACATTTTCAACACAGATCTTGTAGATGAAATCTTCATCAAACCCATGCTTCAGTAACTCCTTGACCTTTCTTGGAACGGTTCTTGGCCCTAAGACGGCACCAGGTCTGCTCTTATCGTCTATGTAATCCGTTTCGAGCATGAATCTATCTCCCTGCCTTGCAGCTTCGAGTGCATAGTCGTTTAGACATATCACCGAGGGAAATATACCTACCTCTTCGAACTCTTTCACCTTTGGAGGGGAGAAATGCTTGACAACCTTTTCCCTCTTCAACCCAACCTTATCGGCCATTTCGGCTATCTCCTTAATTCCCTCAAGTGTGTAGGATTCGGTATGCAGTTGGACGGCACATCCGACATCCTTCGCAACTTCAAACGCGTGCATCATAACCTCGTTGCTCAGATCCCAGACCTCCTTGGGCACTTTGTAGTGTGGTCTTCCACTCTTTATTGCAACGGCCTTCCCTTCCTCAACGTACTTTCCAGCCAAATCCAGTGCTTCCTTCATGATTTCTGCTGCCCTCTTGTATCCAAGTCTACTACCGATGATCGTAATCTCTGCCGGATGAACAGCCAAGACTGCAAAAGCTCTGACAATCTTATTGGCTTTATTGACTAAGCTTATATGGGCATCGAACATCTTTTTGAAGTCTTCACCCTTCGTAGGCTTGACGTTATAGTGCTTGCTAAGTAGAGAAACCAAAAAGACATGAGTACCCCCAGCGTTTTTGAACTGTTCCAGAGCTTTGAGCTTCAGATGGTTGTAGAGATGCATGTGATCGTCCGTTATTATCATGGAAAAACGATTGGCTGTCACGGTAATTATCCTTAACGCTAACTTTAATATAGCTCAGATAGACCATAGGCCATGAAGTGGAACGTCTGGTTCGGTGAAGTCGTTGAAGAGGATGGCAGGCTGATCGCTAAGAAATCGAACGATCTTGTGGAATCTTTTAAGAACGCTTCAAATCCCCAACCCCTTCCGTTCAATCTGCTTGAGGTTGGACTTCAGGTTTTTGAATCGCCTGAAGATTATTACAGAACCCTCAGAAAGATTGCCATAAAGGTTACTTCGGAGAAAGTAGAGAGAGAGCTTAGAAGAGAGGATAGATACGTAATACTACTGCTAAAAGCTCTCGATAAGCTTAATGAGAGTATAAACATGCTGGAGGAAAAGCTTAGAGACATTGAGGAGGTTAAGATAAGCGAAACGACCGATGACTTCAAAAAGCAGATCGAAGAATTGAAGAGGCTCAGAAGGAGAATCGAAAGGGAGATAGAAGAGGTAATAACAAAAATAGCACCCAATCTTACAGAGATAGCTGGGCCCGTCATTGCGGCTAGGTTGCTCGAGAAAGCTGGAAGTCTGGAAAGATTAGCATTTCTGCCAGCGAGCAAGATCCAGATATTGGGTGCCGAAAAGAGCCTATACAAGGCTTTAGCAAGGATGAGAAGAGGAAAACCAGCTAAGACTCCTAAGCATGGTATTATATTCATCCATCCGTTCATAAGAACCTTGCCGAAGAGAAAGAGAGGTAGAATGGCAAGGTTCATGGCGGCTAAGCTTGCAATAGCTGCAAAGTTGGATTACTTCAAGGGAGAGTTAGATGAGAGCTTGGCGGAAGCCGTCAGAAAAAAGTACGAGGAGCTTAGGAGAGAGAAAAAGGAAAAGAAGCGATAAAGATTATTTTTAATGAATTCTTCTGAATAAATCAAATGTTAAATAGTCTGAAGTTTAAGATCGTTCAGATGATGATTGCGGCCGTACCTGACTGAGGGATGATGAATAGTTCCAGCCCTGATTTTTTATTTTCCCTTATAACAGTTCACAAGTTGCAGGACCTAGCTTTAACTGCTTCATGGTTTTAAATCCCTCAGAAATCGGCAAATTCATCATAGGTCAGCAGGTGCCCTGTTCATCATCGGGACGTATAAATTTAGGGAACGATCGTAAAAGTATTTTCCTCAGTGTGCCCTGGGTGTCATCATACATCAGAGAAGGGCAAGTTCATCATCGGTGTCAGACCTAAAACGTTTCATCACAAATCAGTAGGGCCGGACGTCATCATCCACGAAGCTAATAAGCAGTCAAACCTTAAAAATATTTGGATGATGAGATCAACCCGGACTGATGTGTGATGATGTGCGCGGGACTGACAAATTTTTTAATACACTATTAGCCAAAATCTATTCGGTGATGAAACCCATCGGGTCTGATTTGATGATGAGAGGGATGTCGCCTGATCTTCTTCTTGATCACTCCAACAGAATGTGATCCATCTCATTCCAAGGTGGAAAGCTTATAACGAACAGCTTCACTCTTCCCTTCACCTTATGCGGTGTATTTGGAGGTATCTTTATTACATCACCCTTTGAAATTTTCATCTTTGAATTGCCTAAAAACAGAACTCCTTCCCCGTCGCAAACCAAGTACAGTTCTGTAGATCTTCGATGAAGATGCAGTTTGGACTCTCTTATCTCTGCATAGGCCAGACCAAAATTAGGAGTTTTTAAAATTTCATAAATTTTCTCAGTCTTTAAATTAATAATCTTTTGATATTTTATCTTCATATGAACATCTGCTTGGGTGGTTGTCTTGAGGGAGTCTTAACCTTCTCAACAACGCTGAGAAAATCTCCTGTCTCTATGACCTCCTTACCATCGGCAATGGCCTTATGCAAGGCAGATTTGATCACCTTTTCGACCAGATCCCTTCCAGAAAATCCCTCGGTGCTCCTCGCAATTACATCCAAATTGGCTTTAACCTTGAGCGGAAAGTCTCTCAGGTTCCTCTTTAGGATCTCAAGTCTTTCCTCATAGCCCGGCAATGTGAACTCTATCTCCTCTTCAAACCTGCTCCTTATGGATGGGTCGAGCATTTCAATCCTGTTTGTAGCCGCGATCGTACAGATTCCCTCATTCCTCTGAATTCCATCCAATTCGGTAAGCAAAGCATTGACTATCTCCGAAACATCTCCCCTCAAATCTTGATAACTTCTATCCAACGCTATGGAATCGAATTCGTCCAAAAACACTATGCAAGGTTCCACCTGCCTAGCCCTCTCATAAAGCTCATGGATCTTCCTTGCTCCATCACCGACATGCTCTCCGATTAACTTCGTCGACTTGACCGAAAGGAATGGAACGTTAGCTTCATTTGCCAAGGCCTTGGCAGTCATCGTCTTTCCAGTTCCAGGTGGGCCGTAGAACAAAACATTTCTCGGCGCCCATCTTCCAAACTTTTCGGGATTCTTTAAGTACTCCAGGATAACCCTAACCTTCCTCTTTGCATCTTCCTGCCCGACAACATCTTCAAGCTTGACATCTTTAACTATCTCCGTTTCAATAACCCTTGAGGGATTTTCCACTAAGATTATCGTTGAATCGGTAATTATACCATCGGGCTCAGCACTAACTACCTCGAAGGCGAAATCTGGGAACATCCTATAATCGAACAGTAGTTTACCCTTTGAAACGTATTCTCCCTTCCATTGATCCTTAGCGTATTTCTCAAATACTCTCGGATTATCTACCACTGGGTACTCATGATAGCTAGCCTTGAGTGGATATCCTAGGGGTCTCAATACGAGGTATCTGACCTCTCCGACCCTTGTCTGTTCGCTGTTTCTCCTATACCTATTCACAAGATAAGGTTGAAAGGAGGGTATTAATATTCCTTATGCTACAAACAAAATTATAAAAATTTTAAAGGTTACTCTTCCTTGGTCTTAGCTGCTATGAGGCAGCCTCTTGCAACGCTGAAGAGAGGATCCTTGGCCACCCTAATCTGAGACACATCCACCGGTAGTCCAACCTGTGAGATCTTCTCCTCGAATATCCTCTTAAAGCCTCTCGGCTTCGAAGTACCTCCAGCCAACACTATTGGGAAGTCCACCTGTGGAGGAGTGACCTCCGTCAACTTCCTCTTCAAGTTTTCTACGACGTATGTGATGAGATAGTCATAGTAGATAGCCAAAGCTCCTTCAACGCTACCAAGCTCAACCTCGTACTTGAGCTCGAAGTTAGACTCCTTAATTGCACAAACCTGCTCCTTCGGAGTTCCGGTTGCCTTTGCAGCGTTTTCGTCGATCCAATCTCCACCCCTAGCAATGCTGAACGAAACAATCGGAGCGGCAAAGTACGCTGCAGTTACGTTCGTCATTCCAGCACCGAAGCTGATACCTATACCAGTGAAGCTGTTATCGGCGAGCTCTGAATAGATAATTGCAAGCCCTTCGTCGATCGTGAACGGATTGTATCCCAATTTCTTAACTAGAGCCTCCATAGTCTTTCTATGGTATGTGGTTTCAATATCGGAATCTATGGGATTTGCCGGAGAAGATAGACAAACAATCTCGTTTTCGTAATTTGGCTCGCCCAAAACCTTTTCAACGATGAGCTTTATTATTGGCACAGCCTCCTTCTCCTCTGGACTTAGAATTCCAGTCTTCATAGGCCTTCTTGTGCTCTTTCTGAAGACAGTAGCAAACTTCATCGCATCATCGCCCAGCACGTATATCTTATCTCCCTTGATCACGTACTGAACGTTTGCGTTGTCGAGCATCATCTTCGTAAGGTCACTGTAGTCCAACTCAAGGAAGGCGTTTCTCTGCTGGACAAAAACTACATTTTCTCCCTCCATCTCAGCACAGACAATATTCATCGTCCCAACATCCAAACCCTTGGCCATAGCTCAACCCCCAAATATCTTCTTTTTATCTTCTTTTCCCATCCTCTCCTCAATAGACTTTAAAGCTTTTGTAACTTCCAAAATATCCGAATCTGTCTTTTTAACTTTGAGCTCTCCCTCCCTAACCCTAATCAGTTTCTCCGCGTATGAGCCGACCTCATCTTTAACCTTAACCATCTTACCAATTCTTGGTTTTTCCAAAGCTTTACCAGGCTTTAGATCTGGTGGCATTGTAATATCCTTTAAAGCGATTTCAGGTTCTTCAGCCTTTGTAGGAAAAGCAAACTTAGCCTCAAGTGGAGGTAACTCCTCCTCTGCTTTCTTAGCGATTTCGCTACCCCTTTCATGAATAACGATTTTCTTAATCGTTCTTGCACTACTTTCAATAATTCTAACAACAGCCTCAGCGAAAGAACTGCTGAACAGCATTATCAAACCTAAAGCGTACACAACGGCAACGTATGTAACGTTGGGATAATACCAATTTTCAGGATAGAGCATTATAAAAGCTCCAACAGCCAAAAGCGAAAGGACGAAACCCAAAATCGTTACAATCATGGAATATTTCCTATAACCGAGCATAACGTTTATACCATGAATGATTATAGGAATTGAAATCCCAATGATTCCAAATGTAATCTCAACTTTAAATGGCTCAGAACCGTAGTGAAGCTGAAATGTAATCATTAGAGTTAAACCTAAGATTAAAAGACCAACACCAACTGCAAATATAAATGATGCACTATAATATCTCATGCGGTATCATCTGATGAGGTGTTAATAAAATTATCGAATTGTCATTTGACAAAGCTACCATAAATATCATGATATATTATAAAATTTCTGAATAATTCAAACAAAAGGTTTATATAGTTTGGGTATAGGTCAAGTAGATCAAATTGGAGGTGCCAAACTTGGAGAAAAGACCACCGGTTAGCGTAGGCGATGTAAGGAAAGTTAAAATTGAAGCAATGGGGAATAGCGGTGATGGAATAGCAAAAATTAAAGGCTTCGTTGTGTTCGTTCCCGGAACCAATGTAAACGATGTAGTTAAAATAAGAATTACAAAAGTTCTTAGAAGATTTGCGTTCGCGGAAGTTATAGAGTAACGATCATCAATTCAACATCTCAAAAATCTTTTTTACTTCTTTTTTTGGATTCTCTGAAGCGTATATGCTTCTTCCAACGATAACTCCATCCGCTCCTGCCTCGATTACAGCTTTAACATCTCCACCCTGAATACCGATACCAGGACACAGAATTTTTAAATCACCGACGATCTTTCTAAGCTCCGCAACTCTCTTGGCTCGATTTCCAGGAGCTATTATACCATCACATTTCAGCTCTTTGGCCATTCTTGCAATTTTGTCAGATACATTCTCAAAAAATTCGATAGAACTTGTGAGTTCGGTTACAACGTACACCTCTCCATCGAACCTTTTGGCAACGTCCAAAACTGCCTTGACAGTTTCTCTTCCGGCGAAACCGTGAACGATTACAGCTTTAGCTCCATTTTCGAAGGCAATTCCAGCGATCAGCGAGCTTGTATACGGGATGTCTGCAATTTTAAAATCTGCTATAACTGGCTTAATTCTATTAAGCTCACCAATTATCTCTATTCCTGCTGACAGGATGAGTGGATAGTTTACCTTTATCGCTGAGATGTATTCTGAAACTTCTTTTACGATTCTGATAGCCTTTTGTCTGTCCATCAAATCCAAAGCTAGAATCAGTTCAGCCATTTAAGACCTCCTTAATTAAAGAATAACCACCCCAAGTTACATAGCTATTTTTAGCATTTCCTTCAATCTTTTTGAGCATCATCTTCCTTTTTGGAATGTACTCAGGTATACTTTTGCCTTCGTAATTCTTGATTAGAATCTTTGCTAAATTCATTCCATAGACGTCTCTGAATAAAATCGAGGGAGTTGTCATCCTCGCGTTAATGTCTACAACATAAGGAACCTCATCATTCGATAATATAACATCAACTCCAACGTATCCAAATAATCCCTTTATTGACTCTACAGCTTTCATAGCTACCTCAGCTACATCCTCTCTAAAATCGAACGGGACTACAGCTCCCTTATACCTAAAAGATTCTATGATCTGTCTGTTTATACTCAAAACTTCTACGTTATCCCCAACTATGAGACTAACACTCAAGTCAAGACCCTTTATAAATTTTTGAGCTATGTAACCATCTGGAACGTTGTCAGCCACTCTTATTCCATCTCCCCCGCACGAAACTCTCGGTTTGATTATGAACGGAGGGTCCATAGGTTTCAGCGATGTTTTGGGCATGTTCACTTTCCCCCTAAGTTTGCAGTATAGAGTCCACTTATCCGATGTGATCTCTATAGCCTTTGATGAACTTCCCAAATTTGGAACTCCCAATTCTTCGACAATTCTTGTCAGTTTTAGTAGAGTCCAATCGTTTTCTGGGGCTATTATAAGTGCAAAATCCGACCTTTCAAGGTGACAGGTAAACTTATCGTCACAATCAAAGGATATCACATCAAAGTTTATACCATCCAAAGCTATGAAAGATACAACATCACAGAATTCGATAAACCCTTCATATAGCGACTTAAACATACCTAAACCTTCGATTGTAATGTCAGCTGGTAGATTTCCAAAGCAAGTTGCGAATTCAAATAAAAAGACTTTCATCTTCCTATCTGCTCCTTAACCTCTTCCTCAACCTCTTCAAAATCTTCTTCGTTCAGAACTATTGCAATATCTGCGGAATTCTTCAATGCAGCTGAGAATCCTGGCTCTGCTCCGATTATTATCGTCTCTTTACCCATCTCCATCGCCTTCTTGAGAACTGCTTTGAAGTCGGCATCTCTCGTAACCAAAGCAATTACATCGATCGAGTCGTTGTATATGAGTTCCATAGCCTCAACGGCCATCCTAACGTCGACATCACCGGAAGTTACTATCGGCTCGAAGCCCTGATTTTCTATAGCCTCAACGAGTTTTTCACTCGCATACTGATTTAAAAAAACCCTTGCAACCTTTATGTCCCCGTATTCGGAAAGTATCTCTCTTATTTCACTAAGATTAATGTTAAATTCCTTTCTTAACATGTTTGGACCATCTACAAGTACACCAATTTTCTTTCTATTTTCTGATTTTTTAGACGAAAGTAATTTCTTTATTTTTTGAATCTTTGATAAACTAATTTTCCTCCTTAGCGACATGCTGACCTACCTCTTCTTTTTCTTTTTAAGCATCAGATAGTTAACAGCATTTATAACTGCATCTATCGAAGCCATAACTATATCGGTTCCAGCCGCTCTTGCTGTAAAGGTTTCTCCACTCTCATCTTCGATCGTAACGTAGACATCTGCCAAAGCATCACTTCCACCGGTAATTGCATCCATTCTGAATTCTACGATCTTGATCTTTCTACCCAAGAGTTCTGTGACCGCCTTAAGCGAAGCATCCACTGGGCCGACTCCTATGGCCGATGTAACCTTCTTTTTGCCCATAACTTCAGCGTTGATGACAGCTGTGGGCGTGATCTTGTTTCCAGTTATAACGGTAACCTCCTCGATGTTCACAGCCCTTTCCTCCCTTCTGACTTCACCGAGGATAACTTCAGCGATCGTGAACAGATCTAAGTCTGTAACCTTCTTACCCTTGTCTCCGAGTTCCTTAACTTTCTCAACTATCTTAGCCAGGCTTTCATCATCCACAACGTAACCAGCATCCTCAAGCATCTTCTTGATCTGATGCCTTCCAGCATGCTTTCCGATGACTATCCTACGCCTATGTCCGACCATTTCAGGAGTTATGACTCCCGGCTCAAACGTCCTTGCATCTTTAAGAACACCGTGCGCATGTATCCCGCTTTCATGGCTAAACGCGTTCTCACCGACTATGGGCGTGTTCGGTGGCATCTTAACTCCAGTCAGCCTTTCGACCAATCTGGACGTTTCAACTAGATACTCGGTCTTTATGTTTGTCTTTATACCCTCAAGCGCATGGAGAATCATCACGACTTCGGCCAAACTGGCATTTCCGGCTCTTTCTCCAATTCCATTCACGGTAACTTGCACCTCATCCGCTCCAGCCAGAACAGCAGCATACGTGTTTGCGACGGCCAATCCGAAGTCGTTATGGCAGTGAACATCTATCGGAACCTTCAGATGCTCTTTAAGCTCCTTGATCATGTCGTAGAACTTAAATGGCGTTGCAATACCGACTGTGTCGGGCACGTTTACTATGTCAACCCCGGCCTCCTCAACGGCCTTGTATATCTTCTTTAGATAATCCATTTCCGTTCTTGTGGCATCCATTGCTGAAAACATGCATTCTACTCCATGGCTTTTAACGTATTCAACGCATTCCACCGATATCTCTATTATCTCCTCCCTGCTCTTCTTGATCGTATGCTCAATTTGAATCTTTGAAGTTGGAATGAAGATGTGAACCATATCTACATCAGCTTTAATAGCCGCATCGATATCACTTTTAACCATCCTTGCCAAACCGCAGATCTTAGCGTTAAGCCCGAGATTTGCAATCTCCTTTACAGCTTCAAATTCACCTTTGGAAGCTGAAGGAAATCCGGCTTCGATTACATCGACACCCAATTTATCTAGCTGTTTTGCAATCTGAATCTTGTAATTGACTGGGAGAGATACTCCGGGCATCTGCTCTCCATCTCTTAGAGTTGTATCAAACACCTTGACAGTCCTACTCATTTAACCACCTTCATAACGATTATTAGCATTAATATAAAACGATTACTTTGTCTTTTTAACATGAACATAGATATGGTCTTTATGAAATGGTTCAAGTGAACCGTGGGCTATGATCTTTAGCTTAGATTTTAACTCGTCTATAACTCTCTTGAATACCACTTCCGGCTCCGCTGTGGAGTCTATGCTTCTTGCCTTAACCATTATCAGTCCTTCCCCACCCTTCTTGAGGAACATGTCAACATTTGCAAAGAAGATTTCGATCTGATTCTTTTGGGCGATATCCTGATAGATAAAATCGACCTTCTCTACGATACCGCTGTACTTCCAAGGTGTTGAAGCATCCTCAAGCAATGGTATTATGTTTCTTCTTTCCTCGGCAAGTTCCAAAAATTTGACAAAGGGCTTTGCGGAGTATTCAACAGCGTAAATAATTCCCTTATCAACTATATCCGCAAGATGACTTACGGTTGTTCCACTTGCAGCACCTAAATAAAGTACCTTCCAATCCGGCTTGATATCAACGATATGACCTTTCAAAAACATCGCCGCAAGCTTGCTCCTTGTGGGTATCCACTCTCTAAATTCACCAAACTTTCTTTCCCCGTAATGGCTACCATATTTGCTTTTAGTTGCTAGGATCTCCTTGCCTTCCCTTTCAATTATAAAGACGTTGTGAATGATTTCTTTCATTGAAGACATAGCCTCCATAAGGTTTTAAAAATTTATTCATAGGAATTAAGCAGCTATTGATCTAATAGTTGGAATATCGTAATGTGTAGCCAATTGAAATTGGCCGTCCAAACAGAAGATCTTATATCCCAATTTACTTGATCAAACTCTATGAAAGTGGTTGCCGGGAATTCTTCTCCAATTCTTGCGAAGAGAATTGCAGATTGTTTGGGTGTTGATTTGGCAAAAATTACTTTTAAAAGATTTCCAGATGGGGAGATATACGTCAGAGTTGAGGATGTTGATGATACAGCAGTTGTAGTCCAAAGCATAAACTCGAATGACGATCTCGTCGCTTTGATGTTTATGTTCGATGCACTTGAAAATTCCGATATCATAGCTGTAATTCCATATATGGGCTATGCGAGGCAGGATAAGAAGTTTAACGAGGGAGAAGCTATAAGCATCAGAGCTGTTGCAAGGCTAATAGAAAGCTATGCGAGTAAAGTCATTACGGTGAACATCCACAGCAGAGAGGCGGCAGGCTACTTCAAAAAGTTGATCGAGGTTGACGCCATGCCCATAATTGGAAAGTACTATGCGGAAAAAGATGTGATAATGGTTTCCCCAGATTTGGGATCTTACGAGAGGGTTAAAGTTTGTGCCGAGCATGCTGGTTGCGAATTCGATTATTTGGAGAAAGTAAGGTTGGATGCTGAGACTGTGGAGATCAAACCTAAAAGCTTGGATGTTAAAGGGAAAAACGTCGTGATAGTTGACGATATAATATCAACGGGCGGAACGATGATTGAAGCTACGAAGATGTTACTGAAATCTGGAGCAAAAAGCGTGGAATGTGCGTGCGTTCATGCTGTCTTAGCAGGAAACGCCTTAAATAAATTGTACTCTGCCGGAGTTAAAAGAGTTATAGCAACGGATACGATTGAAAAGGCTGTGAGTGTTATAAGTGTGGCCGAAGTTATTGCTGATGCTCTTCAAAAGCTATGAAAGCTAGTAATGATGTGCTTTGACTCCTTAATTATTTTATAAATCAGATGACGTAAACGTCTCCATTCTTCGGAGCGTAAGCTTCAACTCCCAACTCTTCTCTTATCCAGTTTGCAAAGCCTTCTGTATCTTCCCCATGCACAGTGAACACTATTTCAGCTCCTCTGTCAACCACCTTCTTCACGAGCTCCTTGAGCTGTTTGTCGTCTGCATGGGCTGAGAAGTCATACTGCTCGACACCCATCTTGAGCTTAACGACCTTAGTTCCGAGGTTGATCAGCCCCTCGTTCAGTGCCATGTATCCGTTTGTACCCTCAACTTGATAACCGGTTAGCAGTATCTTGGACTTCTCATCGTTGTAAAGCCTTGAGATGTAGAATAAGGCTGGTCCACCGTTTAGCATTCCCGCTGTTGTTACGATTACGCAAGGCTCCTTGAGTATATCTTCTCTCTTGCCCTTCTCAACTGGAATGGCATTTTTCATTGCTCTCCTCAAAGCCTTTGGACTCTTTATGTAATCTGGATATCTTTCCAATATTTGGGCCACCTCTCTGCCCATTCCATCTACGTACGGTGTAATTCCATATCTCTCAAGGATCATCAGAACTTCCTGAGTTCTTCCCACAGCGAACGCAGGTATTATTACGTGTCCCTTGTTGTCGAGGGTTTCAAGTATCGATTCAACGAAAGCCCTCTCAAGCTCCTTTCTATCGGGATGTTCAACTCCGAAGTACGTGCTCTCCACAATCAGAATGTCGGTTTCAGGATAGTCAGTGTAAGCTGGCTCCAAAAGTCGGGTCTCTTCGAGCTTGATGTCTCCGGTGTAGAGAATGCTGACATCCTTCGTCATGTGAACGCTCGCACTTCCTGGAATGTGCCCAGCGTTGAAGAACGTGATCTCCCAGCCGTTCACATAAAACGGTTCTTCATAATCGATTTCGATTGTGTTGCTTTCAAACTGCCTGAACTGTCTCTTTGTGTAAGGTGGATTGTGCATTAGGTTCATCGAGTCCTTCAGTAGTAGAAGTGATAGCTCAAGGGTTGGTGGTGTCATGTAAACCTTCGGATCGTAATCCATCAGATTTGGTGCTACTCCAACGTGATCGAGATGACCGTGAGAGATTATGACCGTATGCGGCATGAGTCCATTCAATGGAAACTCAGGAGGATCCGATGGCTTAAGTCCGTAATCGAGCATGATACCGTCTA
>CAZBFC010000157.1:0-4188 GCA_964491095.1 uncultured archaeon
AGCTAAAAAAATGGAAAATAGAGATTATACATTCTATAAATATTTAAATTCTCCAAAAAATATAGATGTTACGTTTATTCCAAGAGAGACCTATGTAAAATACACTAAGAATACTAAGGGAGAAAGTTTAACTATAAAAGACTACGAGATTAGCTCTGGTTATGGTGTTGATAAGATTGAAATAAACATAAGTGGTTACGTTCCTTCAATTGAGGAGGGAATTAAGGAATTCACATTTTTAAAGATTGTACCTCAAGAAGGGGATTCGATAATTTTCAATATAACAATAGTAAATCCATCGAAACTTGAGGAAGAAATTAAGAATCTAGAAAATGAACTAAAAGAAATCAAGAATGAGATAGATGAACTTGGAAAATATGTTAATGTTGAAAGTTTAAATGAAAAATATGAGAAAATATCTAATAATCTTACCCTAGCTAAGGAATACTACAACGATAAAGACTACACAAAGGTAAGTATGAAAATTGGCTGGATAATAAACGCAATTAAAGACCTTAAAGCTAAGCTTAAAGAAAAGAAAGCGGATTATTATCTTTCTGAATCTAAAAACTTAATAAATGATATTGATGCTTTAATTCTAAAAGCTGAGAGCTATATAAGTGTCGCAGAGAGTAGTGGAAAAGCTAACGATGTTATAGAGTTCAAATTAAACGTTACACAAATTAAATATAAGGTTAGTGATATTAAAAATGATCTAAAAGATATTCAAAAACTTTACGATGAGGAAAAATACGATGATGTAATTGATAAAGCTAAAGATTTGATTAATCAGGCTAAAGACATTAAGCTCCAGCTTAGTATTGTAGTTTCAAAACTTCAAAACATCCTTAGTTCAAAGGCAATTACGACCCCAACTAAACCAATTAATTTTAACTTTAAGTTGGATACAAAAATGTTAACATATATCGGAATTGGAATTGCCGTAATAGTGGGGGGAGGCGTTGCTGTAGTTGCTATATCCAAATGGAGGCAGAGAAGAAAGTGGGACGAGCTTAGATGAGGTTTATAGTTGCATTAACTGGAGCTTCTGGGCAGATATATGGGATAAGGTTGATTGAAGAACTTAGGAAAATTGCTGAGGTTCACGTGATAATTTCAGAGGCTGCGAAAATTACGCTAGAAGTTGAAACTGATTACAGCGTTGATGACATTAAGAAAATAGCCCATAAATTCTATGAGGAGTCAGAAATAATAGCACCGATTTCGAGTGGTAGCTTTAAACATGATGGAATGGTCATAGCACCGTGTAGCATAAAGACGGCATCGAGTATAGCCTATGGAGTTACAGACAATCTTATAACTAGGGCCGCAGATGTTACATTGAAGGAGAGAAGAAAATTAATTCTCCTGATTAGAGAAACGCCTCTACACTTAGGTCATCTTAAAACGTTATGCAGATTGGCTGAGATTGGTGCTATAATAATGCCACCCGTTCCAGCATTCTACATAAGGCCCAAGACTGTTGATGATATAGTGGACCATACAATTGCAAGGATTATGGAACTTTTAGGTTTAGAAGTTAATTACAAAAGATGGAAAGGTTTTAAAATCTCAACCTTGCCTAAGTAAGTTCCATCCAAAAGCAAAACATCTGCATTTTTATAATCCCAATTCTTAAACATTACCCCAGCTGGTCTCTCAACATTCACTGCAGTTGATGCGCACAGGTCATTGAATGCTGGCATGACTATAACCTTTTTTCCTTCAAATTCACCGAATAACCAAGCTCTCTCTTTACTTCCACCAATATCGTCTGGTATAAGTATTGATGGGTGAGCGTGTGCGAATATAATTATCTTCGATTGCATGACATCATCACTTGGCTTGGCATGTCCATGAAAAAGTCCTATATTTCCAATTGTAATTCCTCTTGAACTAAAAACTTCAAAACCCTCCAATCTTCCGTCGTGATTTCCTTTAACAACAGCCAAAGGGATGTCAAATCCATTGAACAGTTTCTCAAGTTTGTAGAACTTACCAATTTTATGCTTTAAATCTCCGAGCACTATAACTTCATCAGCTTTTACACGTTCAACTAATCTTTTTAGTTTTTCTATAATTTTTTTATCATAAAATTCGATCATACCAATATGTAGGTCTGCAACAAACAAGATCCTTCTCCTTCCCCTGAGCAATATTGCTGGCTCGTTTGGTATAATTTCAACCTTCATGTCCGACTCTAAGGGGTATTACGCCTAGCAAGGATATAAGTATTGCCGCGACTATCGAAACGATCAAGCTTTGTAAGGGAGATTCACCGATGTGTATAACATCACTCTTGCTTAGTAGGAATGCACTTGCTCCCCAGAAGGCCCAACCAGCGGCGGTAATCATGAATATCATAGTTATATGTTTTCTGAACGGCTTTCTCTCAATGATATGGTCAAATATCTTACCAAGTGTTGCTGAAATTCCAGATGCCACTATCCACCAGATGGCACCGTAAATGAAGGATACTATGAGTGTAACGATTCCGGGCATAATCTTCTGGTTGTATAAGACCCAAAAGTTGTAAAATCCTTGGACTATACCTATGATGAATAAAATCAATGCGACAATATACATAACAAATGATAATCTACCCTCAATTAACGACTGCTTTATCATCGATAGATAATTTTCCACCGATTCTTCGAATCCATACGCCTTAACTAGGAAGTATACTCCCAGAACAAGGGTTATTGCTCCTAAGCCCCATTCTGGATTCTTCAAAATTAAAGATATTGAATATACAGTTAAAATTATGCCCAAAGGTGCGAGGGTCGCTCTCGCAATTTTCGGATCGTCAAGCATCTTCTTTATCATGTAATAGGTACTCTCTATCGTTTTACTCTGTTTGACTATTATTCTCGTAACACCGTCTATCTTAAACCTTGAGGAGATTATCGGAAGTACGAACTCATCCTCTGAGCCGTCTGTAACGACTATTACACTTTTAGCGTTGAACTTCCTTGCGAGTTCGTCAAGTTGTTCGGCGATCTTAGTATCCGAAATGACTCCAACTCTCTCATCTCCACAAATCGTTACAATTTCTACGTCTTCTCCTTTCTTTTTAAGCTCATCGTACACCTTTATAGCCCCAAAAATCGTATTTATGTCTGAATCTTCTGGATCAGCTTCAGCAAGTTTTATAGCTGCCCTTAAGTTTTCGTCTCTTCCAATGACTGGGGAAGGAATTCCAGCTTTTCTACCTAAATCGTTATCTCGATCTATTGCGAGGACGATCTTTTCAACCACAATAAAATATCCCTCAAGAAATTATATAACGTTATAGGTGTGCGAGCTCAAAAAGTCTATATTCCAATTTGAACTAACAATGACGATGGCAAGATTTAGGCATCTCATTTCTATAGACGATTTGAGTAAGGATGACATAATATACATCCTTGATAAAGCCGAAGAGTTTGAGGAGATCGCTAAAGGAAAGAAGAGCAACATCTTGGAGGGTAAGATCCTTGCAAATCTCTTCTTTGAGCCTTCCACAAGAACTAGGATGAGCTTTGAGGTTGCGATGAAAAGACTGGGTGGTGAAGTTTTAAACATGACCGCTCAGGAAGCTTCGAGCATAGCTAAGGGTGAGACTTTGGCCGATACGGTTAGAGTCGTGAGTAAGTACGCCGATGCCATAGTCATAAGGCATCCGCTTGAGGGTTCAGCAAGACTTGCCGCGGAATTCTCTGAGGTACCTGTGATAAACGCTGGAGATGGGGCTGGGCAACATCCCACTCAGACCTTGCTCGACCTATACACTATAAGAAAGGAATCGAGATTGGAGGGCTTAAAGATAGCTCTATTGGGAGATCTGAAATATTCTCGAACTGTTCATTCTCTAATCAAAGCCTTAACGCTGTTTAATGCGAAGATATATCTTATAAGCCCGGAGAGCCTTAGGTTGCCTGAGGAGTTCCTCGAAGAACTTAAGGGTGACATCGAAATAGTGAATTTGGAGGATGTAATAGGTGAGATCGACGTTCTGTACGTTACAAGGATCCAGAAGGAGAGATTTCCAGATGAGGAGGAGTACAGGAAGGTTGCTGGAAGCTACAAGATAACGCCGGACATTCTTAAAGATGCAAAGGACGATCTGATCATAATGCATCCATTGCCGAGGGTGGATGAGATAGATCCGGCTGTTGATAAAACCAAGTATGCAAAATACTTCGATCA
>CAZBFC010000158.1:0-7248 GCA_964491095.1 uncultured archaeon
CTTTCCATTTTCCATAACCTTCTGAAGTAGGGGCTCTTTACCTTCTGGGGCTTCATCTTTAAATAATCTAACCTCATCCTCCAAGCTATTCCAATCCCTATAAACCTGCTTCATTCCTCCCCTCTTTCCCCTCTTGGCAACGAACTTCCCTTCCCTCTCAACGATATCCAAAGCAAAGTCTATGGGCCTTGCTCCAGCGATCGAAGTACCAACTCCGAACGCATCTACGATATCTCTAAGGTCTAAAACGTCTCTAAGGCTTATTCCACCGCTTACGAATATCCTAACATCCCTCCTACCTCTGATATCCAGTTCCCATCGAACCTCCTCAACTATCTTTCTGAAGTTACCCCTTCGCGACGACGGTGTATCCAATCTGACTCCGTTCACCCTCCTAACGTTTTCGATCGCAAGGATCGCCTCTGTCTTCTCATCGAAATATGTATCGATTAACATCGTCCTCGGAACATCCTCATCCACCACTTCATCGAAGGCTTTCCAAGCTTCCACCTGATTGCCAAAGCAGATTATCAATGCATGGGGCATAGTTCCCATACTCTTTATACCAACATACTTCTCAGCTGAGTAGTTGCTGACTCCATCGACTCCGCCAATGTAAGCCGATCTTTCTATCACAGCCGCTAAGGCCGGATGCATCCTCCTCGTTCCAAATGAGAACACCTTCTTATCCCCAGCGGCGAGCTTAAACTTAAAGGCCTGAGTTGCAACCGCCGAGGAATGGCATATGAAGCCCAACAGAGCTGTCTCAAACCTCGCAAAATCCAAATACCTCCCAACGACGGTTAAAACGGGCTCATGCGGAAAGAAGAGACAACCTTCTGGCATGGCATAGATATCAACCGGTTTACCCTCCATGAGCTTGAGAACGTCGTTTAATCCAGCAAATATCCCCCAGCTTGATGTCGTGACTTCTGCAACAACTTTGGGATTAACACCCTTAGCTTTGAGAACTTTTTCAGTCCATATAAAGTATCTATCCGTTACTATTCCATTTTTGATGTCATCCTCGCTTACTATTAGAAATCTCATGCTTCATCACACTCACAGGGCTTCTTGCCACACCTAATGCAGTAACCAGGATATTTCTTTTTTACCTCTTCTTCCAAATCGATATCGTAAAGATTTGCTAAGCTAACTAGCCATGCAAAGACATCCGCCATTTCTTCACCGATCGCCTTGACATCGTTCTTTCTAACAGCCTCAGCAAGCTCACCTACTTCTTCAACTATCCATAGGGTAGTCCTTTCGATTCCTCTCTTTGCATCCCTCTTGTAGTACAGCTCCCTTATGAGTTGCTGGAATTCTCTTATGCTCATGCAGATGAGTAAGATAAACTGTTTTTAAACGTTTATTTGTACCTTTTTTAATCTTAGCCCAACTCATGGCTATAAGTTGAGAGTGAAAACAAGCTCCACCTCATACGATCTCACAACCTGACTGGAATTCCTCTCTCCTTCAGATATTGCTTTATCTCCTCTATGGATATTTCTCGGTAGTGAAATATCGATGCTGCTAAGCATGCATCGGCTTTTCCTTCAACGAAACCTTCATAGAAGTGTTCAGGCTTGCCCGCTCCACCTGAAGCTATAACCGGAATGTTCACAGCCTCGCTTATAGCCCTCGTTATAGGTATATCATAGCCTAGCTTTGTCCCATCCCTGTTCATCGAAGTTAGCAAGATTTCACCGGCTCCAAGCTCTTCAACCCTTTTAGCCCAGCTTACTGCATCGATGCCAGTTGGCTGTCTACCGCCGTATATCACAACCTCATACCAGGCCTTTCTACCATCTTCCAACGTTATTATGTGTTCTCCCTTGCTCAGATCGAAGTTTCTCCTGCAGTCTATCGCAACGACGATGCACTGCCTTCCGAAGATGTCAGAAGCCTCTCTAATGAACTCAGGATTTTTCACAGCTGCAGTATTGATGGATACCTTGTCCGCTCCGGCTGAGAGAATTCTATCTATGTCATCGATTGTCTTGATGCCTCCTCCGACGGTGAAGGGAATGAAAACCTGCTCCGCAGTTCTTTCAACGACATCGACCATTATATCCCTTCCGTGAGGAGATGCTGTTATATCCAAAAATACAAGTTCATCCGCCCCTTCTTCATCGTACCTCTTCGCCAATTCGACGGGATCTCCAGCCCTTCTGAGATTTACGAATTCTACACCCTTAACAACTACGGCACCATCTTTATCCAATGTAACGTCTAAGCATGGAATTATCCTCTTGGCAAGCATACTCAAAGATATACATATGGAAAATAAAACTTTCAATAAGCTATGACAAAATCGTTAAACTCTCCAGTAGCCGGTTTTTCGGTTATGTAAACATTTCTTACCACTGCAAGCGATGGTCCCCTCCTTACAGCAGACAAAAACTTCTCAAGCTGATTTTCATCTCCCTCAGCTACAATATAAACCCTACCGTCGGGTAGATTCTTAACAAAGCCCTTAACCCCCAATTCCTTTGCAACCTTCTTTGTGAAGCACCTAAAACCAACCCCCTGAACTAGACCTTCGACGTAAACCTCAATTCTCTTCATCATAATTATTTTGATCATCAAAATTCTATATAAACCCTATCCAACAATGATCGTTTTTAAATTTTAAAAAATTTTATAAATAATTTCAATTTTTAATATTTTAGTCCTTATCAGAATATAATTAAAAATAATTCATTTTGCGGATTGCTAGAATGTTTTCGCAAAAATGAAAAGACTAATATATCCTTGTATACTGTAAATTGGATAGACCAAATATCAACCCAAATTTACACATATACCGATTATTGACTAGAACTGGTATAGAGATATTTGAAATATACTAACAAATTGCATAAACTGAAAAGTCAGTCAATTTTATTTTAGTTTTTAATATTTGTAACTTACTAAAATTTACCAGTTTATCAGTCTATAAACCTAAAGAAAGATTTATTAACTGTAACGATCGAAGTACTAATATGAACAAAGTGGTGCACGTATTACCGGTCGGTTTAAATAAGGATGTGCTACTTGAGAGCACAAAACTTAGTGGCAAGCCCATTCAGAAGGTTTACCTGGTTCTGGGTAAGGACGATAAGGAGGATGTATATAAGAATGCTGAAGAGATCGAAAAGACCTTAAGTGTACTTGTGGAGGTAAATAAGATACTTGTAAATAAAAATGAGATATACGCAACAGCGCTGGACATACTGAAGGTTATAAAGGAGGAGCTGAAAAACGGAAATGAAGTTTTGATAAATGCCTCAGATACGACGAGAGAACTCTGTATAGCTTGTTACATAGCCGCACAGCTTTCAGGAAGTAAGCTGTACATGGCCATAACATCGAACGGTAAAATAGAGAGGGTTATCGACGTTCTGATTCCTCCACTAAAGAAGATAAGCGACGATAAGTTGACTATCATCAAGACCATCGACGAGCAGGGTGGAGAAGTAGAATCTATAAACAAGTTGATCGAATTGCTTGAGGGTAAGACCGAGGATCAGAAGAAGTACATGGCACAGAGGGCGAGAATGAGCTACCACCTCAAGGGACTCGAAGAGGATGGACTGGTAGAAATGAAGAGAGAAGGTAAGAACGTTAGAATTAAGCTGACGGAGTTAGGCAAAGCCTACGCTTTGATGGCAAATCAATAACTTTATCTATTTTTTACAGACAATCGAGTATTTATACCCTCTTGCGGGATATTTCAACATGCATCTGATAGTTTGCAGCACGGAGGATCTTGCTTCTCAGAATATAAAGTCAAATCTGATCGATCTGCTCGATCCAGACGAAAGAAAGATTGGAGATTACGTTTTTTACGATGCCGGAGACATCGGCATAATTGAGATTAAAGAAAGTCTAATATATGCAGACTATCTGGATGAGAGACTTAGAAGGCTCGGATTAAACTTTGACGAAATTTTGTTTGCATCGAGGCACAGTAGCAAGGATAAGAGAAAGATATTCTCGGTACATGTTTCTGGAAACGTAGCTACAGCGGACTACGGTGGTAAGCCCTATTCCTTGGCGAAGCCATCTCCGATTCGAATTAAGAACTACGTTTTGGCTTTGGTAAAGAGACTCGATAGAAAGCCTGAGTTCCAATTCACGTTGGAGGTTACCCACCATGGCCCTTCAGAGATATCAACACCATCGGCATTCTACGAGATCGGATCCACCGAGGAGGAGTGGAAAGATGAGGAAGCTGGAAGGATAGTTGCTGAAAGCATGATCGAAGCTATCAGGGATAAGAGATCGAACTGGCAGATAGCCGTGGGAGTTGGTGGAACTCATTACGCTCCAAGGCAGACCGAAATCATCCTAAATACGACGTTTACGTTCGGACACAACTTCGCGAAGTACACTTTCGAGGGTTTAAATGAGGAGATCCTCATCAAAGCTGTTGAACTCAGCAATGCTGAATACATCATAATCGATGAGAAATCTACGACCTCAGCAGTCAAATCGTTGATAAAGAGCGTGGTGGATAAGCTTGGCATTCAGATGTTGAAGTCCAAGGAGGTTAAAAGAAAGTTTAAACTTGAGGGTGAAAGCTTATGACATGATCATTAAAGTTAAAGAAAACGTTAAAAATCCTCAAAATTTTTCATGGATTTATGATACTTAAAGCCAAGATAATCCCCATCAAGATCGGTAGAGATGCTGTTATCATGAATCAGGCTGATGCTGATGAGTTGGGTTTACTTGAGGGTGACAGAGTAAGGGTCATCGCTAAAAAATCTACCGTCGCTACTGTTCAGATTGCGATGGGTCTTATTGAGAGGGGTGAGCTTGGAGTCTGTTATGAGGTTGCCGAAGCCTGTGATATTGAAGAAGGAAGCGAGGTCAGGATAGTTCCAGTTCCAAAGCCTCCTTCTGTGGAATACATAAGGAAGAAGTTGGATGGTGGTAAGCTTACCAAGGATGAGATCTACAGGATCGTTAAGGATATCGTAAGCAATGCACTTACAGAGATCGAACTTACCGCTTTTATCCTTTCAAGCTACATCCATGGTCTGGATTTCGATGAGATCGAATGGCTTACAAGGGCCATGATAGAAACCGGAGAGACGTTAACGTTTGAGGAGGGTATAGTGGTTGACAAGCATAGCATAGGTGGTGTACCTGGAAATAAGATCTCGCTTATAATAGTTCCAACGGTCGCAGCAGCCGGCTTGTTGATTCCCAAGACTGCAAGCAGGGCGATAACTTCTGCAAGTGGAACCGCTGATACTATGGAGGTTCTCGCTGATGTAAATCTCAGCGTTGAGGAGATAAAGGAGATAACCGAGAGGGTTGGGGGTGTGATAGCCTGGGGAGGAGCCACAAACATAGCTCCAGCAGATGACAAGATCATCAGAGTCGAGTACACTTTGGCGATAGACCCCCGTCCACAACTTCTGGCGAGTGTCATGGCCAAGAAGGGGGCAATAGGGGCAAAGAACATCGTCATAGACATCCCAGTTGGAGCTGGTTCAAAAGTTCCAAACATAGAGCTTGGAAGACAGCTTGCAAACGACTTCGTTGAGCTTGGTAGGAGGTTAGGCCTAAACGTAACGTGCGCTTTAACGTACGGAGGTCAGCCAGTTGGAAGGGCGATAGGTCCGGCTTTGGAGGCATGGGAAGCTCTAAAGACAATGGAGAATAAAAGTGGCCCACGTAGCCTAATTGAAAAAGCGTTAGGTATCGCTGGAATTTTGTTTGAAATGACCGGAAAAGCCGTGAACGGTTACGCGTACGCCGAAGAGTTGTTTAGATCTGGAAAGACCCTTGAGAAGTTTAAACAAATTGTAGAAGCTCAGGGTGGAGATCCGAATGTGAAGTCCGATGATATTCCGATTGGAGATAAAACTTTTGATGTTGTGGCTCCGATCGATGGGGCGGTTGCGATAGTTCACAACCATAGACTTGTGAAGGTCGCAAGGGCTGCTGGAGCTCCGAAGGATAAGGGAGCCGGAATTTTGTTGCATAAGAAGGGTGGACAGCACGTTAGGGCAGGAGATAAACTCTTTACAATATACGCTGAGAAGGAGTGGAAGCTTGATAAGGCAATCGAAATAGCTATGAGGGAGCCACCCATAATAGTTTCGGGTATGATACTTGAGAAGTATCCCTCGTATAGGATAGTTTGAGGTGGTATTTATGATCGTTAAAGAGGGATTGGAGGATGTTATCGCCTGTAAGAGTAGTATAAGTAGGGTAGATGTGGAGGATGGAAAGGCGATATTGGAGTATCGAGGTTACAGCATTCACGACTTGGCCAAGCATTCGTGCTACGAGGAAGTAGCTTATCTACTGCTTTTCGGTGAGCTTCCGACAAAGAGCGAGCTTGAGGCGTTCAAAGAAGAGCTTAAAGATCTTAGAGAGCTACCTCCGCAAATCATCGGATTGCTCACACATCTCCCGCCTTTCACACATCCGATGGTTGTGCTTAGGACGGCCGTATCCTATCTGGGTTCTATGGACAAGTACATACACTACAGAAGCTACGAACACAGCATAGAGAAGGCTAAAAGCCTAATAGCAAAGTTTCCGACCATAGTGGCTTACTATCACAGGATAAGAACTGGACAGAATTTGGTACATCCGAACGATGAGCTGGATCATGCCGAAAACTTCCTTTATATGCTTTACGGCGAAGAGCCTACAGAGTTGGAGGCAAGATGTATGGATCTGGACTTCATACTGCATGCGGATCACGAGCTGAACGCCTCAACATTCGCTGCGAGGGTTGCGGCTTCAACTTTAGCTGATATGTACGCATGCATAGTTGCCGCAACCGGAACTCTGATGGGGCCGTTGCATGGAGGTGCAGCACAGAAGGTAATAGAGATGTTCAGGGAAATTGCCGTTCCTTGGAGGGCTGAGGAGTACGTTAAGGAAAAGCTCAAGAGAAAGGAGAGGATAATGGGCTTTGGACACAGAGTTTACAAAGGTGTAATGGATCCAAGAACGATTGAGCTTAAAGCTTTGGCCAAGATGCTCGCCGAGCAGAAGGATTCTAAGTGGTACGAGATTGCCGAAGCTGTTGAGCAGGCTGTTTACAAGTATAAGAAGCTTCTGCCGAACGTCGATTTCTACTCCGCTTGCATATATGCAACCTTGGGTATTCCTGACGATCTGTTCATACCGATCTTTGCGATCGGGAGGATTGCAGGTTGGACAGCACACATAATAGAGCAGTACGAAAACAACAGATTGCTGAGGCCTAGGGCACTTTACACTGGGCCAAAGAGT
>CAZBFC010000159.1:0-11033 GCA_964491095.1 uncultured archaeon
GGCTCCTCCCTTATCTTAACAAGCTTCAACTGTCCGATTTTTCCCCTCTTCGCAAACGGAGGGACACCCTCCCTAAGATGAACACTCGCAGTATCTGGGGTGAAGAACTGCATGATCTTCGTATCCTCCGGCTTTATCCTTTCCTGCGTTAGGTACATCGCCTTGATCCCCTTGGCAACAGCCACGTAGTACTGAACCCTATCGCTCGTAATCAGAACGGCATCCTCCTCTTCGGCGATCTTTCTGATCATGTTGTCGATTTCTCCACTCTTTGCGAGCTTTATCTGCTCTAAGCTTGGTCTTTCACCCAAAAATAGCACGTCAAAACCTTTCTTCTCTGCAATCTCCCTTATCCTTTTTACCTCTTCAAGTCCCTGCAATCCGGACATCCTTCCCGCGTTGGCCTGAGCTTCCAATTCAGCCAGGGCTGGCTCGGGAATTATGATAGTACCGGCTATCTCACCCTTTTCGAGCATCTGTGAGACTCTTCCGTCTATTAGAACGCTCGTATCAACAACGAACTTCACAATCGACCTATGAACTTGGCAGTTTTTATAAATATCGTCTTCTGGCGATATTCTTTCATGAACGATCTATTTTTATATCTATAAGTTTAACCCATCTCCTAGTCATGACGACGGTTCTACTGGTCCTATGAACGATCTTTTCCGGAAAAACACCTAGCAGGAAGTTTTTGAGAAATCTTTCGCCAGTAGCTCCTATGAATACCATATCGTACTTATCGGCCTCTTCTGCTATCCTTTCAACGACGTTTCTATCCACTATAAACTTTGTTCTAACTTCAACATCCTTCAGAGGCTTTGAAGTTTCTTTGAAGGCCTTTTCAGCTTTCTTTCTATCCTCCTCACTTCTTCCCACGTACAGTAACGTAACGCTAGCATTGCTCTCCTTAGCCACATCTCTCGCGAGCTCTCCAGCCAAAACGGCGTGAGGCCCTCCAGCCGTGGGTATCAGGATACGCTTGATATCCTTCCATGTTCTCTCAAATCTAACCACTGCAACATCACATTTAGCCCCAACAAGGATAGGATCGATTGTGCTTCCCAAAACAACATCCTTTCTGAATGTCCTACCCCTCCATCCCAGTATCACTAGCTTGGGTTTAACTTCCTCTATGGTGCTCAAGATGGCCTCAGCTGGCCTATGTCCGACCTTTATTATTCCACCGGCCGGAACATCCATTTTGGCTATTAAATCGCTCAAAAAAGTCTTCGCATTCTTAACGTATGCAATTGCTCCAGATGGGGGAGTCTGCTCAGGAATCGTAACCACGTTCAGCAAGATTATTTCACCCTTCCTCTGCCTTGCGATCATGCTTGCCAGTCTGATCATCTTATCCGCAAAATCTGGATTTGCGATCGGTAAAAGTATTCTGAATTCCTCTTCTTTAATCGGCTTCTCCTCGTAAACCGTCTTTGCTATCTCCTCAAGCTTTTCAACCGTCTTAACCTTCGAGTACGCGAAGTACACAAGACTGCCAAGCAAAATCCAAAGGGCTATAGCCATGAAAACGATCTCCCCATGCTCGATCTCCCTGATGAGATAGTAACCTATAGCCACCTGCATAGCTATCGCGATTAGGGGGAGTATGGGAACGAGTGGAACCTTGAAAGCTCTTCTCAAATCGGGTCTACGGTATCTGAGAACGATCTCAACGAAGTTTATCGTAATGAATATCATGAGAAATGTTATGCTTGCAGCCGTGGCGACGATCTCTATTGGGGCAAGCGACAAAAACACAACGATTATGTAGCTGAAGAAAATCGCGTAGTGTGGGGTTCTGTTCTTTATATGAATCCTTGAAAAGATCTCTGGCAAAAAGGCGTCTCTTCCCATCGCAAAGGCCATACGGGATGAGGAGTATATCGTTGCGTTCATTGCGCTTATCGTTGAAACCAAACCGCCGATCAAGATCAGTATCGAACCGAATGGAAGTATCTGGTTGGCAATCCTTATCAGACCAAACTCTGCAAGTTTGCCAAGATACTTCCAGCTTGGAACGTTCGACTGAACAGCTCCGAGCGATGCGAACGCCACAAGCAGATATATTGCAACCACAATCCAGAGTGATAGAATTATAGCCTTCGGAATGTTTCTCTCAGGATTTTTAACCTCCTCTCCGCTCTGAACTATTATCTCATAACCCTCAAACGCTATGAAGGTTAGACCCATAGCTGCCAAAACTCCAACGAAGCCATTTGGCATGAATGGAGTGAATGAGGATATCCAATCTGGCCTGATAATCGTCTTGTATATGCCAAAGGCCGAAAAGGTTAGAAGAATGGTAACCTTCAAAGCTGTAACTATTCCGCCGACCCTTCCACTCTCCTTAACTCCTTTGTAATTCACGTAGGTTAAAAACGTGATTATAGCAACAGATGAAACTTTTGCAACCAGATCCTGTGGAAGTGGAACTCCGAGCATGCGGACTATAGCTTCAGATAGAAAAGCACCAAACGTCACAGCATACAACGCACATGCTATGCTGTTTGCAGACCAGCTACACCATCCAGCCAAAAAACCCGCAAAGTCTCCCAACGCAATTTTAACCCATACGTAGCTTCCCCCAGCTACCGGAATAGCTGAGCCAAGCTCGGCGTAGGATAGGCCTGTAAGTGTTGCAATTATTCCGTTGAGGAGAAACGCCAGAAGCAAAGCCGGCCCGGCGATGCCAGCGGCGATACCTATAAGGGCAAAGATCCCGGCACCGATCATAGCCGCAATTCCAAGCAGAACGATATCGATTAGGCCGAGGTCTCTGCTTAAACTGACCTTTATGCTTTCTTGCATCTCTATGAGCTGAACCGTTCAGCTTGAAAAACTTTATCTTAATTTAGGATTAACGCAATACGGTGCACGAATTGAGCTATGCTCAGGCTTTACTGGATGCCGTACTGAAGTTGGCTGAGGAGAACAATGCAAAGAAGGTAACGGCAATCCATCTTAGAATCGGAGAACTGCTTTTGATAAATCCAGAACAGTTGAAGTTCTGTTTCTCCGCGATAAGTAAAGGCACGATAGCTGAGGATGCCGAGTTGGTGATAGAGTTTATTAAGCCCAAGATCGTTTGCACTCAATGTGGAAAGGAATTCGATGAGGTTATTGGAATCTGCGATTGTGGGGGGATAGTTTCAATTGAGGGTGGGAAGGATTTCATCCTTAAGAAGGTAGAGATGGAGGTGGAATGATGCATAAGATTGAGGTTGATGCTGAACACGATATCTTATCTCTTAACAAGAGGCTTGCGAAGGAAAATCGAGAGTTTCTCGAGGAGCACGGAGTAATAGCGATAAACATAATGGGTGCGATCGGATCTGGGAAAACACTTCTGATTGAGAAGACGATCGAGGCTTTGAAAGATGATGTTAAGATGGGTGCGATTTTGGGAGATGTGATTGCCAAGGAGGATTACGAGAGGGTTGCAAGGCACGGGATAAAAGCCGAGCCCCTAAATACAGGAAAGGAATGCCATCTGGATGCCCACCTCGTTCACCATGTGATAGAGAAATTCGGCGATGTCGATCTCCTATTCATCGAGAATGTTGGAAATTTAATTTGTCCGGTTGACTTCGATTTGGGTGAGAAGTATAGGGTCGTTATGGTAAGCGTAACCGAGGGAGATGATGTCGTAAAGAAGCATCCCGAAATATTCAGGCTTGCGGACGTGATCATAATCAACAAGGTGGCTTTAGCTGAGGCTGTTGAAGCCGATGTGGACAAGATGGTTGAGGATGCAAAAAGACTCAATCCCAAGGCCAAGATAATTAGGATGGATCTGAAGAAGGGTATAGGCTTTGAGGAGTGGCTGGAGTGGTTGAAATGTGCATTGCAATCCCGGGGAGAGTAGAGAAGGTGGATTACCCTTACGCCATCGTCGATTTTAGGGGTACGAAGAGGAAGGTCAGAATAGATCTAGTTGAGGATGTTAAGGAGGGAGACTACGGTTTAGTGCATGTAGGCTTTGCAATTCAGAAGATCGATAAAAGGGAGGCTGAAAATATAACCGAATTACTTGAGCAAGTCTTTGGTATTTAATTTTACAGAACGTCGCCAAGAAATCGGAGCGGGGATGACTCACTGTGTTAGGTCTAACGCCGGATAGACGGTTCAACAAAGCAAGCCCGTGTTCCGCTCCTTGCCATCCCCGGTAGGCAAACTCTCGCATTTCAGTGCAGAAAGGAGGTTAATGGCTAAGGTTTGAAAGAGAATTCACACGCATAACCTTTTAACCTCTATCGCATATCCTCTATCGACTTCGACCATCTCCTTACCAGTCATCAACGCTCTGCCGATACCAAACAACTCATCGTTGTAGAAGACCACGATATCGTTCGGTCTGATCCTCTCATCGGCCTCTCTAACTCCAACTGCGAATATCGTTCCCTTAGGTCTGAAGTTATCGATTTTGACCGTATACACATCATTTTCAAGCAAAAACTTCGCTAACGGCGAATAGACGTCAAGCATCCCATATGTAACGTCCATCCTTGCAATCCTTTCGTTATTGTGTATAAGTTCTAAGTTCGGATACCTACCCTTCACCCTAAAGTTATTCCCGAATTCGTATAGTTCAACTCCAAATTGGTACCTAAGCATGTGCTCGAAAATCGAAAGATACAGATCAAAATCTCGCTTTATTTTTACGTTTTCCAGAGCTTCTTTGAGATTTTCGAGCGATCTTGGAGAAGTAACGTCATCTTCAGCCGTGAATATGGCATCCACTCCCGTTTCCTCAACCACCCTTCTGTATCCCCCCTCAACGTGCGCGATTATCAACTTGAAATCCCCCTTCTCAATGAACTTTGCAAGTCTTTCGGCAACGAACTCGATCTCGTCTCCACTCCAATGTCCGGTAACGGGAACGTCGTAGTTTATAGCTGGATACGTAAGCTCGAATACCCTCGGAACAACAAGAGGTGATGAGACTATTATCTCCTCAACACCCCTCAAAAGTTCTCCCAGATAAGATTTGATCCTCGAATGGGATCTTGAAAGTGTGTAGGGCTTTCTTGCAGAGCATGGCAAAATTAACAGGATATCACTTTTTGGTCTATAAGCTTCGATAGCCCTCTCGAAGAATGTGTAAACTTCGCATCTGCCGAAAGAATCCTCACTAGTCGGAGTTAGCTTCGATCTCTTAAAGACCGCCTCATAACTCTGAAAGAATTCCACATTTTCGTTGCCGATTCTGAGCATGGCTGTGAGCTCCGGATCGAACTTGGCATGAGCCTCAACAAAATTTCTGAGATTTTCATTTCTGATATGCTCCCTAACGACTTCTATCTGCCTTCTCAGCACGGCGGTGTTGTGCTTGGCTATTAACTCATCATCTAAATCGCTGGGATTATAATTACGACAGACTTCGCAGTTGCATGGAAGGGATCTTAAAGACTTAACTTTGAATTCTGAATTTTCGAGCATGTATATTCCTTCATAAGCCTTAACGATTGGAAGTATATTATCTACGATATCAACGCCGAAGTAGATCAAAATCGGAACGTTCTTCGGAGTTGCCAGTGCTGGAGTGTAGAGTGGCTTGAAGCTTTTTTTTCTCAGTTCTATGAGGGTCTCCACCAACCTCCTAGGACTCAAAACGCTCAAGCCAGTTGCAACAATAAAATTCTCATCTTTGCTTCCCAAGATTTTAAATCTGTACTCATCAAACTCCTTTATAGGATAAGGAGCCATTCCAAAGTCGATCTTATCGATCACATCTGGTTTATCCAGAAAATCGATCATCAAAGGTGTTTCAAACGTCTCGCCGTTAACCTCAAGCTTTCCGATTCTCGCAACACCATCTCTCTTTTCAAGGCTGATCATGTCTGACCACCGCGTTTTCCGGCAGATCATTCAGAAATTCCAGCCACTTGCCTTTTGCAATTATTATAAACTTTCTATCGCTGTGATGCTTCAAAAACATCTTCAAACCCTGCACGGCTACCTTGAGTGCCTCGTCCTCCAAAAGCTCCGGTGGTGGAATCTCGGCATGTCCAGCCGGATAAGATTCGAGCATCTCCACCGGCACGACTCCAAAACATGGACGGAGGTAGAAATCTGCCAAAATTCCCTCATCGGCCGAAATAACTATCTCATCCTTTTCCGGCAACTCGACGTTCAGCACCCTCTCGTGATGTCTGAGCACCGCCGGTCTGTAGCAACTTTCAAATCCAGCGTAGAGGAAAGAATGCTTCATTGAAGGATCGTATCGCTCCAAAAGCCATCCGTACTCCTTGATCTGCCTCCATGCGAAAAGCAGATTTGGATGAGATCTTATTCTGCATTCAACCAATTCGAAGAGGTTGTTCTCCTTTATAGCCTGCTTTATCCTCCTTATCTCTTCAAAGCTAACCCAAAGGTTGTGTTCTGCCAGCAATCTCGCTCTTTCATCCTTATCCATCCTTCTCAGCTCTTCCGGTGTGTACTCCAAGCATATCGGACATGAGCACGGGAAGTACTGAAGTTCCTCAAGCTTTTTAGTTCCGTACGGGGTTAGGTATCTATCATCCCTTGCATATAAGGCGTAAGCTGCCGAATCGAAAAGGTCACAACCTAAAGCAACGGCTAAAGCAAATACCATCGGATGTCCGGCTCCGAAGAGATGAACGGGAGCATAAGATGGCAAAACTGATTTTACCTCTAAGATTATCTTAACCAAATCGTAAAAGCGGTAGGTATCCATCAGCGGAACTATTCCACCTATTGGATACACATCCCCGTTTAACTTAACCACCTCCTCAGCCGATCTCCTTCTTAAATCTATGTGAGTTGAACCTTGAATCGGCAAAGCCAGCAATTTATCTTTTCTATCCAGCATCGTTGCCTCTCTTTCTCTTTTAAGTGTGATCTCCAAGTCGTTTAAGGCTGTACCGTAATCGGCATCGGGCGGAGTTGGAACGTCGAGGGGAACTATTATGTCCGAATCGATATCGATCTGGAATCTCAGAATCTCCTCATTTGAGATCTCAACATCTCCATAAACCATGAGCTGATAACTTCCGCTGTCAGTCATCACAGGCATGTCAACGTCCAGCAATCCGTGGACTCCTTTCTTTAGCGCTTCATCTTTAAGTTCCGGTGTTCTGTAGATTATGTAGGCGTTAGTAATTATCATTTCAGCCCCGAACCTCTTCATCTCCTTAGCTGGAATCAGTTCGATGTTGGGATTTATTACCGGCATCAGTGCTGGTGTTTCTATCTTACCGTGAGGTGTTTCCAGTCTTCCGATCCTACCCATGACATCCTTGTCCAGAATTTCAAACTGCATCGTGCTCAAGTTTATCGCAGGCTATATAACGTTTAGTAGGATCAAAGCCATTAAAAATTCAATGACCGAAACAGCCACAAGAACTGGTAAGAATACTCCGTAGAAGATCTTGAAGATGAATGCGATCGCTATGGGCGAGTATACGATTATAACGCCAGGTATCATTAAGAATACGAGGGAACCTAAGCCCGAGTAGATATCTCTTCTGACTCCTATCTTTTCGGCTATCGAAAGCACGATAACGGACATCGCAAATACAGATGGAACCATAGAGACCTCAAGTAGAAAATCTGGAATCTTTCCTCTCAGGATGAATGCAACATCGATCACAGCGATTGAGATCGCATATACGGTAACCATAAGCAGAGTTTTGGCGAGTATCACGGTTCTTATTTTGACAGGTAAAATTCTAACGATCCTCTCCCTCTCCAACCCGTACATCGAATACGCAACTATGACGAGAAAGGCAAGAACAACCGATAAAGCCTGTAGGATCCTTCCGTATGAAAGTAGCAACCCCTCCATGATCGGCATTAGAACCAGAAAGCAGTGAGCTGGTGATCTGGAGATAAGCTTGAAATCTTTCCTTAAGAAGGCGACAATCGGACTCGAAATCCTTATATTTAGTTCTACGTCATCGGTTTTCCATTCGAATCTTGCAAAAATGTCTCTAACGTTTGACACCGCCCACCTGATCGAGAGGTAAGCAATAAAAGACCACAAGATCGAACCTATAAAGGCGTTTGGTAGAAAGAATCCAGAAGATAGAAATGCAAAGCAGAACGGAAATAGAAACGATAGTATCCCGCCGCTGGAGGTTACTAATGCTGAGTACATTTCCGCAAACGTATACAATCTACCCATTAGACTAGCAAACGCGTAAAATGCAAAGAACGTGAACGCCCATATGAGGTAGTATAGAAGCCTGATCAGACTCTTCCAGCCAGTTGAACAGACTATCTTTGAGTAGAACAATCTCGTTAGATATACAACCAAAGCTATTGCAAAGCTTTCAGAAACCAGCAGTCCTATGAATGCCGGTATGGAGTATACCGGAGACTTAACAATCATCGCAATTGGAAACACCACGGTAACTGCCAAGATGGGAATGTCAAATATTCTAAAAAAAGTCAGCGATATAACCTTTGATATCTCATCTCTGCTGAGAGGTAACGTAAAAAGTAGATCGAATTTCTGGCTCGTAAACGTTGTAGTTGTCTGCAAGAAGAAGAACGCAAGAAGGAAAGTTACCATTGCATAAAATATGACAAAATCGATGACATTCAATCTGAACGCAGTATAGACTGCCGTTGCCGACAGTATGAACGCCAATATAACCTTGTTGATAAGCATGGAAATCTTAGCCGATCTTACAGCCTTTTCCAGATCCCTATGGGTACCCATCTCGTAGATCGATCTGAACGCTACATCTCTGTAAAAGTATCCAGAGATCCTCCAGAGCTCTCTAAGAGAGGGCATCCACGATCTCCCTTATACCCTCGTACTGTCCCGTAAGCTTTAAGAATATGTCCTCCAAAGATCCCTCAGCACTTGCAAGCTCCCTAAGCTCATCCACAGAACCCACAGCTATTATCTTACCCTTGTTGATCACCGCAATCCTATCGCACAGTCTTTCGGCTATCTCCATTATGTGTGTCGAAAACAAAACAGCTCCACCTCTTTCCACATGTCTCTGCATAAACTCCTTTAGAATTCTTGAGGATCTGGCATCCAAACCGTTGAGAGGTTCATCCATTATCAGAAGGGGTGGATCATGTAGAAGTGCCGAGATTATCGAAACCTTCTGCTTGGTTCCCATGGAAAGCGTTGCAATCGGCTTGTTCACGTATCTTTCTATGTCGAACGCTTTGACTAGAGCCTTTATCCTCTCCTCGCATTTCACCCTCCTAACGGAAGCTAAAAATTCGAAAAATTCCAAAGGGGTTAGAGATTCGAGCAATATGAACTCCTCCGGTATGTAGCCTATCAGATTTTTTGTTTCAACGCTGACGGGTTTTCCGGCAACCTCGATTTCACCTTCAAAATCGACCAGTCCGACGATTGCCTTTATCGTAGAACTTTTGCCAGCCCCATTTGGCCCAAGCAATCCGAAGATCTCTCCACCTTTTATACTGAAGGATACGTGATCGACTGCAATTACGTCACCGTAGCGAACCACGAGATCCTTGACATCTAGCAATATCATTAATCATTTAAAAAGTTTTTAATTCATAAAAATTTTACCATTTCTCCCAGTGTGTCAGGTATTCGATCGGATATCTCTGCCTGGGCTTTGGGAATTCGTCCGGATACCCAATTGGAATTATGGCCATCGGCCTTGCATACGCTGGAATACCCAAAATTTCAGACACTTCAGCCTCATCAAACGCACCAACCCAAACCGCCCCAAGCCCAAGCATGTGAACAGCAAGCAGTATGTTCTCTATCGCAGCCGTAGCATCTTGCTCCGCGTAAAGTCTACCCCTATCTCCATAAACCCTCATAGATCGAGGGTAGTTCGCGCAAACAACCACAACGACAGGAGCTTCAGCAATAAACATCTGATTTAAGGCGGCTTTTGCAAGTCTGAGCTTTGTGACTGGATTCTTTACTACTATGAAGTCCCTTGCCTGCAAGTTCCCGGCAGATGGTGCCGCATTTCCAGCTCTAAGGATCTTTAGAATTATATCGTCTGGGATCTGCTTCGGCTTGAATCTCCTTATCGATACCCTCGTAAATATTGCTTCAAGGCAATTATCGTATGGCATGAAGTATGGTCAATTTTACGATTAAATACTTTTCAAGATCTGAGCGGTTTGATTACTGTCATAACCGATTTAACAAAATAACTATAGTTTATTCAAAACTTTGAGATACTCCGGCAGATCTACGATCTTTGCAGGAACTCCTATCGCAAGCTTCCAAGGTGGAACATCTTTGGTGACCAATGCTCCCGCGGCAACGAACGCACCCTCACCGATTTTGACAAATGGAAGAATCACAGAATTTGCCCCAATCGTGACACCTTCTCTTACTATAGGTCCTCTCAACTTGTAATCTTTTCTAACGGGATACTTATCGTTCGTAAGAACGGCGTTTGGACCTATGAACACGAAATCTTCGATGATCGTTTTTCTTGGGATATAGACGTTCGATTGTATGCTAACGTTGTTGCCGATTATAGTTTCACCCTCAATAACTGTATTTGTTCCAATAAGAACGTTGTTCCCGATTTTTGTTTTTTTTCCTTTATCACTACGTTGTGCCCTGTGACAAAGTTATCCCCAATCTCTACGTAGCAGTAGATAACGGTATTCGATCTAATTATAGCGTTGTCACCTATCCTAGCTCCTTCAAAGTCAAGTCTCTGCCAGTTGGACTTCTTTAGCATTTCTGTTGTAGGGTGACCAATTACTACATTTTGCATTATTGTGGGGTTTTTGCCTATCCTAGAATTCCCAAAGATCTTAGCGGTATCATCTATTGTTGTCATTAATCCAACTCTATAAGTAACTTTAAAAATGTTGTCGTTAATTAAAGATAACCTTAAAAATTTTAATTAATCACTAAATTCTAAACAATGGCAATTAAAGTTGATAACTTTTCAAAATTTTGAAACATATTTTAATAATTTATATATGCTTATATTTTACAGTAAAGCAAATTTAAGTCTATGATGATAATGTTAATGACACAAAATATTATAATAGTAAGGAGTATTATAATAATTAAAATTATCGGAATATTA
>CAZBFC010000160.1:0-2980 GCA_964491095.1 uncultured archaeon
GTCCAGATAATCCTCAAGCAATCCGTACTCTCTAAGCTCTCTCAAATACTGCGACGCCGTCTTTTTGCTTATACCAAGCTTTCTAGCAATCTCATCTGAGGAATCCCCATCATCTATAACTCTTATAACGTCTTTTTTAGCCTTTGAGAGTTGATCAAACTGCGATAGGTTGTACGGAATCTCTATGAGTTCTGCTCCATCCTTAAGCTCGTGAACGTAAACTACCTTACAACCACATATGAAAGCTGAGCAGGAAGTAGCAATCGACTGAACCTTGGTTCCACCTGTAATACTAACATAAACATCTCCACAGTCTTTAATACTCTCCAAAATCTTAAGAGATTCTATGCAGCACTCTTCGAAGTTGAAAGGATCAACCTCCCTAATTTCAACTTCTGCTCCAAACTCCTCAAGCTTTCTCTTTATCTCTTCCGCAACTTCCCTCGGATTCGGCTTACCCTCAATCGCCTTATCTCCAAAGATCTCCTTTGCAGGCTTCCCTGCTATGAGTATCACCCTATCGAAACCTATCTTTCTCGCACATATCAGTACAGGCTCCGCAGACCCACCAACGGTAGCTACGAGCACCTTCACATTTTAGACCTTAGCCGTCTCTAATATATCGTTTATGATGGTTCTTCTGAAAAAGTCTCAGAATTCTGAATTTTATTCAGAATTTTTTAAGAATCTAAAATATAACAATTCTTCTATTCAAGTTGACAATGTCCGGTGTTGGTGTCGTGATCTGCACATGTGGAGGAAGTATGAAGTATGAGGACCTCTGGAAGTTCGTGGATAGTTTAAAGGACGTTACAGGTATGATCATTGTAGACAACTTCTGCAAGAATCCCATCAAAGCCCTAAGAAAGCTGAAGAACGATGATGTCGACAGAGTTCTGATCGTTGCCTGTTCAGAGAAGCTAAGCATAGGAGAAGAAAAGCTGATGAAGGCTTTAATCGAGGCTGGATTTGATCCTGCGATGTGTGAAGTGGCAAACGTGAGAGAGGGTTGCTGGCTGATTGGAGGAAGCATAGATAAAGCGAAGGACATAGTTGCGATGGCCCATGCAAAGTTACTGTTAAATCAACCCTCCTTAAGGGTTAAGCCAAAGAACTCTGTTCTTATCGTTGGAGGTGGTGTGGCTGGACTGGAATGTGCAAAAGCACTTGCAAGAGAGGGAATCAATGTTACGTTAGTTGAGAAGGAGGGGTATGTCGGAGGACATCTGCTTAAGTTTCCAACGGTTTGGCAGAGCAAGAACTATCCTTCTGTCTGCACACCGCTCTGCATTGGAAGAATACTGCTTAAGGAGATTGAGGCTGAAGAGAATGTCAAAATAATAACGAACGCTGAGGTTGTAGGGGTTAGAACCGAAAACGGAAACTACGTTGTTGAAATCCTCAGGAGGGCTCATGTAAACCCTATGAAGTGCATCGGCTGTGGAAGGTGTGCAGAAGTTTGTCCAGTTGAGATTCCAGATCCGTTCAATTACGGAATAACGATGAGAAAAGCCATAGATAAGCCGTGTCCTCAGATCGATTACTTTGCCATCGACACGAAAGCATGCGAAATGTGCGGAAAATGCTTAGAGGTTTGTCCAGCGGATGCGATAGTGCTAAGGGAGGAGAAGTTTGAAGATAGCTTTGGGGCTGTAGTGATCGCAACCGGATTTGAGGATAAAGGAGTGGATGTTAACAAGGGCTCCAAGAAAGTTGTGACGATGATGGAGTTCGAGCGGATCATGGGAATGAGGAAGATACCCAAAAGGGTGACGTTCATCCTCTGCTCAGAAGATAACGAGAGATGCCATAAGTTCTGCTGTCCGAATACCGTTAAGATCGTAGCAAGGATCAAAACGATATCACCGGACAGGGAGCTTGTAGTTATATACAGCAGGCTCAAGTTGATGGATCCAGCATTCCTGAAGTTTAAGGAGAAGGCTGAGGAGATGGGAGTTAGGTTCATCAATGCGAAGGTTAAGGAGATGAAGGAGAGCGAGGGAATCATAAAGCTAGTTCTTAATAATGGAGAAATCGTGGAGACAGACTTGGTGGTAATTCCAACGTCTGTGAATCCGTCAAAAGATGTTTTCGAAAAGTTTGGATTGCCGTTAGATGTTAGCGGTTATCCATTGGAGTTCCAGCCAAGAAACTTCAATGCCGGAAGGACGATGAGAAAAAGAGTCTACGTTGTGGGATGTGCTGGGGGTAGCAGAGATATTCAGGATAGCGTGACCTCTGCGAGGGCCGTAGCAAAGATGGTCTTAGAGGATCTAAGAGAAGAGGCTATGAAGTTTTACGTAACTGTGAGTGAGCACCAATGCAAGGACTGCAAGATGTGTGCAAAGGTTTGTCCACACGGAGCAATAAGCTGCAAAAATGGAAGGATCTTCATTGATCCTGCCCTCTGCATGGGTTGTGGACTGTGTTACGGACAGTGCAAGAACGGTGGATTGGTACTTGTCAATCTAACAGAGCTTCAGATCATAGAGATGGCAAGAGTCGCATTTAGACATGTAAAGCCTGGGGAACCAAGGATTCTAATACTGACATGTCATTGGTGCTCGACCATAGCCAACGATTACATGGGATACATGAGGTTAAAGCTTCCCGACTGCTTCAGAGTGATAAGACTGAGGTGTGCTGGCAGTGTAAGGGCTGAAGTCTTGAAGAGTTTGGTCGATAAAGGCTACGCCGACATTGTGATTGTTGCTGGCTGTCCACCTGTGAACTGCCATCACATACATGGGAGCATAAATGCAAAGGAGTCCGTAGAATCTCTTAAGGATCCAAGAATTCGATATACAGTAATAGGCGCTGGAGATGCATTGAAGCTCGCCGATTTGATAAAAAGTGTCGCAAAATCTTAAATTTACCATTTATCTGGTGTTACTTAACAAAACATAATCTAAGCTCGGGCTCATCATCTTACACTAAACCTTGCTTTTCAGCCAAGCACCTCAACTGTAATTTCGTTGAA
>CAZBFC010000161.1:0-3191 GCA_964491095.1 uncultured archaeon
AGCAATAACTATCGTAGCTGCGACCATCAGTATGACACCTATCACTGGAGACACTGCACTCTTACTATGCCACAACCTAGCCACCCTCACAGCAAAATCTCTTTGAAATTAACTTTATAAAACTTTCTATTTTCATAATGATTATACTCTGTTTTTTTGATAGACAATAAATTAAACTAACTTAAACAAGCTCTGAATCAAGTATTTTGAAATCTCTCAGCCAAATCGTTATGCTAATGCATAAGTGAAATTCCTTTAGATCACCTCCTACCAAACTTCCTGAATACGATCACCAAACAGAGCAATGCCGCAGCTATTACACCACCACCGATAACGGTGGCGTAGCTGGTTTCTTTCACGATTACCCTTATCTCGTCCATCTTCTCCACTTGGTCACTTTTTATGTTTACCCTAAGCCTGTACTCGCTTGGAAGTGTATCCGGCGGGATATACGCTACGATCCGTATGGGCAATCTTTCGCCAGCCTTCAAAGCTGGAATTGATGATGGCGTTACGCTGACCCTCCAGTTGGATGGGGCATCCACACTTATGTTGATGTTTGTTAACGTGGCACCCGTTCCGGCATTGATCAGGATGGCTTTAAACTCAACGGTTTTTCCGGCTTCACTCGTTATCAGATACCTTCCTCCGATGGGCTCGAAGTACACCCTGTACTCCCCTCTTAAGTTTAGGGTTAAGTTCTTCTTTACCGTGTGATGTCCCTCGACGAGGAGAGTCAGGTTGTACGTTCCAACTTCGGCGTTGGGCGGTATCAAAATTTCGAGATAAACATCCTTCGAATCTCCACTTCTAACGTAAACTTCGGATATTGCTTCGGCAGATTCCAGAGATTCCTTAAACTTGAAGTAAAAGTTTTCCGGCAATCCCGATACGTCGAGCTTGTACGTGTCGTCTGCATATCCCTTATTCTCTATTCTAAACTTGAACGTTGGATTGCCGGTACCTATGGTAAAGCTGATCTTCGGATTTACGACATCAACTTCAGCGTAGTAAGGTTTCCTCTCAAGCGTTATTACACCCACATCGTTCGTTTTTCCAGCCTTCACCTCAACATCCTCGAGCATATCCTCGTAGTAACCTTCCTTTACAATCCTGATATCGTAAACGCCCTGTGGGACTTCAATGGTTGCCTCTCCATCTGCTGAGGTGTAAAATAACCCAACACCCGAAACTTCCACCTTAGCGTAGTCCACTGGTTCCCCTTCCTTATCAACCACCTTAAGCTTGATCTTTCCGTTCTCCCCTTTGTGCGTTTTTGTAATCCTTACGCTGAACTCTGCACGTTGCTTGTTGAAGTACGCCACAATCTTATACTCTCCAACGTCGGCACTGCTGTCGGATTCGATCTCGAGCGTTAGCGATCTCTCCTCGTTCGGTTTCAGTGTGATCCTGTACACCTCTATATCGTTCTCAATGAACCTGTAACTCCAATTTTTCGGAACCTTACACGATAGATCGATATCGTATTCCGCATTCAGCCTATTCTTGATCGAAACTGGAATGCTTACCTTATCTCCAGCCTCCATCGCTACGCCAGCTATGGCCAATGTGATATCTAAGGGATCCTTCGGCATCTGCACGTTTACTCTGAACGTCACGCTACCCAGGGCGTAGACCGTAACTAGGTACTCTCCCTCATCAACGTCCTTCGGCACATCTAGCTGAAATTTGATCGTTGTAGATTCGTTCGGTGCTAGCCGGATCTCTTCGACCTCTTTATCGTCGTAGATGAACTTTCCAACGAATCCGTCGGGTGCCTGATAGGACAGTTCAACGAACACCTCATAGCTTTCATCGTTCGTGATCTTCAGACTAAACGTTAATTCCTCACCAGGAACTGCGTTTACGTTCCTAACATTGCATTCCAGAGAACCTACCAGTAGTAGTGCTACGAAAATAGCCAAAACGCACCTCATACTACCTCCATCCTCAGGAATTTTACGTAACTGGCTACGAAGAATATTATCGGCAACAGCACAAAGCTGACCACGTTCTTCGTAACGTCCCTACTTTGAAATATGGGTCGCTCGGATAAAAGAGACACTAGCGCCATGTAGTTGGAGGTGGGTGATAAGATGCTGAAGAAGTCCTCTATCGCTCTCTTTTTATTCCAGTACTCTTCCCTTATCCTTTTCCACTCCCTCCATTCCGGGTTGTTCTCATCTATCTTTATCACCACCTTCTCGGAACTCTTGACGGGCATGGGCGGTGGTGGAGGTTCTCCGACGATCATCTGAGCGACCAAAGAGCCGAGGAGGGGCATCAACACCGAGAGTAAAATGAATATTCCGAATGCCATGAGTAGGGATGTACCCGAATTCTTGGCCACCGTTGACGTGAAAAGGGCTATGGAGAAGAACGTGAACATGTAAGCTAGAGTTATCAATCCGAACTTAACAACCGCTAATATGTCGTCGAACGTTGGGACGAATCCCCTCATTATCAAGATGCCCAACGCAACTGTCAGCGTTACGGTAACAACCAAACACAGAGCCATAAAGGCTCCAAGAGCCTTTCCGTTTATGATCTGATCTCTAAAGACGGGATGAGAAAGTAGGGTTTTGAGAGATCCAGTCTCCCTTTCCCTAGTTATAAGATCGAACCCCATGAACAATCCCAAGATGGCTCCAAAGAAGGTTATACCGGTAGAACCGAAGAATCTGAATATCATGACTATGGATGGTTTTGGGGCGTTGTCTGCTATGAAGTGTTGATAGCTCTTCATGAACTGCTCCGTACCTTGATAAAACGAAACCACCGAAAAGAGAAACATGACAGCAAATACTACGATAAACCTCCTACTCGTTATATGGTCGGTAAACTCCTTCTTTGCCACAACCAGGAGACTCATGCCGTATCCTCCCCGATAATTCTGAAGTATATCTCCTCCAGACTTGGCTCGATCAGATGAAGCTCCTTGATCGTGTACCCTCTTTGGAATAAGAGCTTGGAGATTTCGATTCTGCAGTCCCTATCGGCTTCGACGATCACCCTTGAATCTTCGACTCTGACCTTTCCAAATTGTTTTAGAATGGAGCGATCGACTTCCGGTTCCGTCTCAACGACTATCATGAAACTATCTCTGGCTAGATCTCTGATACTACCTTTGGTTACGAGTCTACCCTTCGATATTATACCCACGGTCTCGCATACTTCCTTAACCTCTGAAA
>CAZBFC010000162.1:0-4657 GCA_964491095.1 uncultured archaeon
GCCAAGATCACTATATCGGAGGGACGGTTTCTGTAATGGGCTAGGACATAAATTCCAAAGAACTCTCTGAGCAGTTTCTCGTTTTCAAACAACTTGTTCTTATCTATCTGCTCGAACTCGAGTTTACCTTCTCTTATAGCCTTTACGTCTTCCTCTGTAAGCTCTGCAGGCTGGGCATCCAGAAGTAGAACATCATAGAGCCACTTCTCAATCGGATCTCCCTTTCCATATCTTATCGGCTCGGTCAGGTGTATCTTTTCGATCTCTATAGTTTCATCCTTCTCAAGCCTCCTCAGAAATCTTATGCTGAATCCCCTTCCAGCACCTTCGTAACCGTGAATCGTTGAGGAGAATATTATGTATTTCACACCCTCAGAGATCTTCCACAAAACCGGAACGTCGATTCCAGCGGCCTCGTCTACGATTACTATATCTGCTAGATCCTTTTCGACCATCGCTCTCCTCGGAACTACGTATTCAACCCTTGCAAACTTGCTGTTGATTACCGTAATCAGTCCGTTCGATTCCTTAACCTTGAAGTTTATTCCGTATCTGACCAAACCCTTCTTGAGGAATTTGAAGTAAGTTTGAACAGCATATGGCGTTGGAGCGACGACCATTATCCTAACAGGCCTTTTCAGTACCTTGTACATTCTCCATATTAGGTAAGGAGTGACTATTCCCAGAACGGCGGTCTTTCCTCTACCTCTGTCGGCTGTAATCACTACCGCCTTTCTATCCCTCTTCCTGTCAAAGAAGTGTTCAAAGAGTTCAAGAACTCTGACCTGATCCTGCGTAGCGCAGAGTTTGTAGAGTTTCTTGTTGATTTCCTTCTCCTCCTCAGGCAACTTTATCTCTTCCCTCGATTCTTCAACCTTCTTGAACTCGTACCTCTTTACAACTTCCCTCTTATCAGCATCGAAGATTATTATTCCCTCAGCATCGACAGTTCTCCTTATGAACCGTCTGTAAAATCTTGGAACAACATCCTCAACGCTGTATGGCTCGCTAACGAGTTCCTCATGCCATCTACTGATGAGGTTGTTCCATGCGTGAATCGGAGGTGAGAGGGCGATTATTATTCCTCCCTCAGCGATAGTCTCAACTATGATACCCAAATCGTTCGGATGAAAACCTTCGGTAAAATCGATTAAAAGTGAGGAGTAAGTTTCACCCAAAACGGTATGAGATTCCTTATAATGAACAAATCTACCAGAAAAAAACTTTTGAGCCTTCTCCAAAAATGATGATCTTCCAGCAATCAGCATCTCCCTTTCTTCATCCTCCTTCTTAAGCTCGGACTTAACTTTGGTGTATCTTCTGTAAACTCTCTTTGCAAGCCTGAATATCCTATCATCTACCTCCTCAGAACATATCATCACCAAAAACCTGTGCCTATTCTCGACTGCAGTCTTAGTGGCTTTCTCGATCTCTCCCATAAGATCTTTAACGGTCATCCAATAGATTTAGAACAGTTGATAATAAAAATGTTAGGACTTGGCAACGAAAACGGGGACCTTTGAATATCTTAAAATAGCATCAGCCGTACTTCCAAGAAGTTTCTCGGCTACGGTTTCGGGTATTCCCCCTCCTATGAATATCGATGTTGCGGATTCTTCATCACAAACCCTTAAGATCTCCTTATGCGGAGTTCCATGTTTTATTATTGTCTTAAGTTTGAATCCGCTCAATTCCTCCTCAATGACCTTCAACTTCTCCTCAACGAATTTCTCCTCCTTTTCGACAACATGAACGAGGATAATTTCGCTGTTCATCTTATCGGCCATAAACTTCACATACTTCATAACAGCATTGGAGTGCTCCCTAAGATCGTGAGCGTACAGGATTTTATCAAATAACCTTTTTACATTCGTCTTATGCTTTATAACCATCACAGGTATGTCCGATTTTCTCACAACACCCTCAGAAACGCTACCTAGCAGTATCTCCTTGATCAATCCTCTTCCTCTCGAACCCATCAGAATCAGCTTAGCATCGTTCTGCTTCGCAGCCTTGATGATCTCATTAACAGGATCTCCAGCCGGAACTGGTATCACCGGCTTAGCCCTTAATCCGAGGCTCTCAATCCTGTTGATAACTTCAACGAGCTTTGATTCAGCTTCCTTCTGACATACCTCAATGTACTCGTTTATGTTTATCCCACCCGCCGCACCTATGAGTCGATTTAGGTTGATCACTCTGACAACAACAACCTCTTCAACTCCCAATTGACCGAACTGGGGAAGATAATCCAATATCTTCAAATTTGGTTCCGAGAAGTCGGTCGCAAATAGAATCCTTTCAAACATGCCTTAAGGTCTATCTTGAATATTTAAATCTTAACATCCTCATAGGTTTCCTCTTCCACCGCACCAACCTCTTCCCCTTCCACCTCCACCACCGCCTCTTCCTCTACCCCTACCTCTGCCAGCATCAACCCTACAGAAGTTTGGACTTCCACACTTCGGGCAAGCTTCGGGTCTTCCAGTTCCAAAAGGCTCCTCCCACTCATGCCCGCAGTCAAAGCATCTAAACCTCCTCATGATGTGATCACCTCCAACCACCCTAATCCTAAGCCCCTCAATCAGAGCTCTTCCCACCTTTCTTCTGGCTTCTTTTAAAATTCTATGAAAGGTTGGCTGCGATATTCCCATGAGTTCAGCTGCCTCTACCTGGCTAAGTCCCTCAACATCTGCAAGCCTTATAGCTTCGAGCTCATCCGCAGTAATTTCGATTTCTCCTTCAATTTTACTCGGTAGTTCAAGTGAGACCCATCTGCATTTCTTTCTTCGGGGCACAATTCAAATTTAGATTTTATGAAATAAATGGCTTTTCGGTGGAGGCTTTATATAGTTGTTTGGCAAACGCTTGAGTTGAATGGAAAGAAAGCTAACACCGATGATGGAACAGTATTATAGAATTAAGCAGAAGTATAAGGATGCTTTACTCTTCTTTAGGGTAGGTGACTTTTACGAGCTCTTTGATGAGGATGCAAAGATAGCATCTCAGGAGTTGGGTATCGTTCTGACATCTAGAGATAAGAAGCATGCAATGGCAGGAGTTCCTCATCATGCTGTTTATCCATACATAAAGAGGTTAATTGAGAAGGGGTACAAGGTTGCGATATGCGAGCAGGTTGAAGATCCCTCAAAAGCGAAGGGTTTGGTGAAGAGGGAGGTCGTTAGAGTCATAACCCCCGGAACTTTGATCGAAGAGGAGTTGCTTACGAAGGAGAACAACTACCTCATGGCTGTTGTTGAGGATGAAGGCTATGGACTCGCATTTTTGGACATATCAACGGGAGAGTTCTTCACAACGACGGTCTCATCGAAAGATGATGTGATAGCCGAAATTTTAAAATTTAACCCTGTTGAATGCATAATTCCCGAGGATTTTGACGAATCTTTGGCTGAGGAGATAAAAAAATTCGTTAAAACCGTTCATAAGGTTGAAGAGGAAAAGTTCTCGCTCGAAAATGCTAAATCCATTTTGGAATCTATTCCGGAGGTAAGAGATCTCGATCTAAGCGATGCATCCATTAGAGCCTGCGGAGCGGTTCTTAGCTACGTTAAGGATGCCCTTCTGCTTAAAACCCTCAACTTCAGACTTCAAAAGTATTCAACTCAGGATTACATGGTTCTGGATTCAACTACGCTCAGGAATTTGGAGATATTCAAGAACATAATCGATGGAAGCAGGAGGGGAACGCTGATAGAGGTTTTGGATAAAACGGTCACAGCGATGGGCAGCAGACTGCTCAAGAAGTGGCTTCAGAGACCTCTGCTCGATATAGACGAGATCGAAAGCAGGCTCGATGCGGTTGAGGAGCTTAAAGAGAAATCTTTCTTGAGACAGAATATAAGGGAAATATTGAGAGATGTTTACGACTTGGAAAGAATCGTTAGTAGGATAGATTTTAAATCTGCAAATGCAAGAGATCTGGTCGCCTTAAAGAACTCTCTTAGGGCTGTTTCAAGGCTCAAGCAATTCAATTTCACTTCGAAAAAGCTTCAGAGTATAATAGGCGGCTTGGACACACTCGATGATATCTGTAAGCTGATAGAATTGGCAATAGTGGATGATCCTCCCCTCACGGTTAAGGAAGGCGGGATAATCAAGGATGGATTCAGCGAAGAACTCGATAGGCTTAGAAATCTGAAGAAGGAGCATGAAAGCTTCATAAAGATGATCGAAGAAAGGGAAAGAAGAAAGACTGGAATTGAAAGCCTTAAGGTTGGATACAACACCGTATTTGGGTACTACATCGAGGTTCCCAAATCGAAGATAAAGTTGGTGCCAAAACACTACAAGAGAAAGCAGACCCTCGTCAACGCTGAAAGGTATACGATTCCTGAGCTTGAGGAGAGGGAAGAAAAGATATTGGCCTGTGAAGAGAAGATAAAGTCGCTTGAGTATGAGATATTTGAAGGTATAAGGAATGAGGTTGCCAAGCATGTTGAGAGGATAAGGGACTGTGCGAGCAAGATCGCCGAGCTAGATGTTCTAGCTTCTCTCGCTGAAGTTGCGGTTCTGTACAACTACACCCGTCCAAAGGTTAACGAAGGCTATGCGATAATCGTAAGGGATGGTAGACATCCCACAGTCGAGCTTACGACGAAGTTCGTGCCAAACGACGTTACCCTAGACAAGAACAGCA
>CAZBFC010000163.1:0-3206 GCA_964491095.1 uncultured archaeon
AGATAAGGGAGGAGCCGATGACACTTGAGGAGTTGCAGCAGATAGCCAATGAGATTTTAGAGGCTGCTAGACAGGATGAGGACAGCAGTATTGAAATCGAAAGAAAGGGTGTTACGGTAGTTCAGCTCAGAGATCTGAGGATTGCCATAGCAGAAAGACCGTTTGCGGATAGGATGGAGATAACGGCAGTTAGACCTATCGCAAGGGTTACGCTCGATGAGTACGGCATAAGCGAGGAATTAAAGAGGAGAATAATCGAAAGACAGAGAGGTATACTCATAGCTGGCCCGCCAGGGGCTGGGAAGTCCACGTTTGCAGCGAGCGTTGCGAACTACCTCATGGAGCACGGATACATAGTTAAAACGATGGAAAGCCCAAGAGATCTGATGGTTAGAGATGAGATAACGCAATATGCGCCTTTGGAGGGAGATATGAGTCTAACTGCGGATGTTCTGCTTTTGGTTAGACCCGACTATACAATCTACGATGAGTTGAGAAAGACTTCCGATTTTCAGGTATTTGCGGACATGCGTTTGGCTGGAGTTGGAATGATCGGTGTGACACATGCAACAAGGCCGATAGATGCGATTCAGAGGATGATCGGAAGGGTCGAGTTGGGAGTCATCCCGCAGGTCGTTGATACCGTGATATTCATCGATGCCGGAAAGATCAGGAAGGTTTACGAGCTGAACTTCACGGTTAAGGTTCCCTACGGGATGGTTGAGGAGGATCTTGCAAGGCCAGTTATAGAGGTTATAGACTTCGATACAAAGAGGGTTGAGTATGAGATCTACACATACGGAGAGCAGGTCGTTGTGATGCCCATTGAGCAGGAGGAGTTGGATGCTATAAAGAGGATGATCGAAGAAACCATAAGTAGATACGTGAGCGAATACGAGGTTGAAGTTATCAGCAACAGAAAGGCCATAGTTAAAGTGCCCGAAGAGGAGATTCCTCATCTCTTGGGTAAGAGGGGTAGGAGGATAAAGAGGATCGAGAACGAACTTAAGGTTAGACTTGAGGTTCAACCTCTCAGAGTCTCTGGAGAGCTTAGGGAAGTACAGGTTGAAGAAACCGGCAAGCACTACATAATTCATGCTGAAGGTTTGGAGGGAAAGACAGTCGATGTCTTTGCCGGGGATGAGTATCTATTCACTGCAGCCGTCAGCAAGAAAGGGATAATCAAAATTAGAAAGGATAAGGAAGCCGGAAAATCCCTCAGACTGGCTTTGATGAAGGGTGAGAAGATATACATTAGATATAGACCATGAGATGGGTTTTCATTCTATTTTACGCTATAACAGCTCTCTTAGCAGTTTCGTGCATTCCGAGGTATGAGGAAAGTGGAATGAGGGTTTTTGAAAATCCATCGGATGTATCAAACTCTCTCCTGTATTTTGGTCTGATATTGGTTTTCACAGCCTTCGTATTAATAATGGCCAGGAAGAGCGAGAAGTTCTTAAGGTTCTTCATGTATCTGCTGGTCTTCGTTTCTGTATACTACGTTCTAATTCCATTTCTTGGAAGTCTGTCGTTGATCGTTGCTTTGATTATAATCGCTCTGCTAATTAAAAGGCCAAATTGGATCGTTATAAACGCGTCGGCCTTACTTTTAGCTGGAGGAATAACGTCAATGTTCGGGATAAGCCTCGAACCTCTGCCTGTTATAATTTTACTCGTCATACTGGCCATTTATGATGCCCTATCTGTGTACAAAACTGGTCATATGATCGATCTTGCAGATTCCGTGATCAAGATGGGTTTACCGATGTTGTTCATAATTCCTTCGAAGGATAAACCCATGCTCCTAGGAGTGGGTGATGTGGTAATTCCGAACATACTGGTAGTTTCAGCCCAGACGTTTGTTGAAGCACCATCGATCGGTCTCTTAAAAGTTCCAGCCTTAATGGCGTTGTTGGGTGGAGTTATCGGTATGATAACTCTGATTGTCGTTGCAGAAAGGTTCAACCGTCCTCATGCCGGTTTACCCTTTTTGAACGCTGGAGTGATATTGGGTTTCATCTTAGGATTGATTTTGAGTGGCTGGTGATATACCGAAGATCCATTTGAACACTTCGCTAAAGATCTGGCTTTACCTAACACATCTGATCAACAAGCTCTATCAGATCACATATGCTATCGATTTCGAAGTTGGATTTACAATGACCCACCCAAGCAAGCTTTAGAATTCCCTGGAACTTAACACGTACGGTCGTAACCCCCTTCACCTTTTTACGAATTTCATTTATCATGGACGGTTTATCATCGATAATGACTATCTCTTCAGGCTTTACGTTGTACTTCTTCATGATAAGCTCGATAGCTTCAGCACGATCTACTACATCTTCCCCAACTATTAAGATGTCTTCGAAGTAGCCCGCGAGTCCGCTCTTTTCAATTCTCATTCTCTTTACACTCCTCTGCCCATCGTTTCCGGCAACTATTATCATAATAAAACCTTTTCCTCTGATAAATTCTAGAACATCCTTAACCCCCTCAATAATTCTGCTTTCTTCTGCTCTCTTTTCCCAGAACTCTTTTAGCAGATCATCAAGCCAGTCGATCTCTATATCGAATTCTGCAAAAAGCTTGGGCCACCAAGTTTTTCTATCGTAGTTTCCAAGATGATCCTGCTTGTCCTCATACTCCATCGCTCTTTCAACAAATCTCTTTTTTATATCTCCCTCCAAACCGAGTCTTTCCGCGATGTAACCGTAAAGCGAGGGTAAGCATGAGTAGCTGTCAACAAGAGTTCCATCGAAATCAAATACAAATACCTTACATCTCATGTTTAATAGTGATGATCAGAGGCGTAAAAATATCTATATTAACCGATGACTGACAGATTTACTTTTACAATCTCATGAATACTTTAATACTTTTAGTAATTTTTATATTATTAAAAATTTATTATTGAGATATTATTAACTCAGGTAAACTTATTAAGGTGAACAGCCTAATGTCATGTGTAGGTGAAAGAATGTCAAAAGTGTATGAGCCATCAGAAGAAACCAAGAGATGTGCATGGGTTAACAACGAAAGGATTTACGAGATGGCCTTGGATTATCTTACATTTTGGGATTCGGTTGCAAAGAACGATATCGAGTGGTTTGAGCCCTACAGGGAGGTGCTCGACAGTAGTAACGCTCCCTTTTACAGATGGTTCGTTGGTGGGAAGATCAACATAACCCACAACTGCTTGGATA